>NZ_RRYE01000416.1 GCF_004010105.1 Microbacterium sp. CPCC 204701 | reverse complement strand
CGCCCGCCGCTCCGGCCGCGCCGCCGGCGCCGGCAGGCGAGGCGCCGGCAGCAGAGCCGCCGGCTGAAGAGCCGCCGGCTGAAGAGCCGCCGGTTGAAGAGCCCAAGCAATAGCGACGACGCCACGACCCCTCACCACGGGTGGGGGGTCGTGGCGCGCTTTCGGCCGCGATGAAGGCGGGGCGCGGCGCGTCGCGGCTAGCGTGGAGGGATGACCTCCTCCTCCGTTCCGCTGCGGCGCATGGGCGCCTCCGGCCTGCTCGTGTCCGCCGTGGGCCTCGGCTGCAACAATTTCGGCCGTCCCGGCACCCGCACCGAGGGCATCGAGGGCACGCGTGACGTGCTGGATGCCGCGATCGAGGCAGGTGTGACGTTCCTCGACACCGCCGACATCTACGGCCGCGACCCGGGCCTGTCCGAGACCCTCATGGGCGAGGCGCTGAAGGGACGGCGCGACCAGGTCACGCTGGCGACGAAGTTCGGGCATTCCGGCCGCGACATGGGGTACCCGGGGTCTGGGGCGAAGGGCTCCCGCTCGTACGTGCGGCGTGCGGTCGAGGCATCCCTTTCACGTCTGCAGACGGAGTGGATCGATCTCTACCAGCTGCACACCCCGGATCCTCAGACACCGATCGAAGAGACGCTCGACGTGCTCGCCGATCTCGTCCGGGAGGGCAAGGTGCGCTACATCGGCCACTCCAACCTCAGCGGCTGGCAGATCGCCGAGGCGCACTACGTGGCTTCCGAGCGCGCGGGTGTGCCGTTCGTGTCGGCGCAGAATCACTACAGCCTGCTGGCGCGCGCCGCCGAGCGCGAGGTGCTCCCGGCCGTGGAGCGCTTCGGGCTCGGGTTCCTGCCGTTCTTCCCGCTGCACAACGGACTGCTCACCGGCAAGTTCACGCGCGACCACGCGCCGTCGGATTCGCGCATCATGCGCCAGCGCCAGCACGTGTGGCAGGACGCGCCGTGGGACGCCCTCGACGCCTATCGCGGGTTCTGCGACGATCGCGGCATCACGATGGTCGAGGCGACGTTCGGCTGGATGCTGGCACGCCCGTCGCTCGCAAGTGTGATCGCCGGCGCGACCAGCCCCGAGCAGGTCCGTGCGAACGCCGCCGCCGCGACGGCCTGGACCCCGAGCGCCGAGGACCTCGCGCAGATGGACGCGCTGTTCCCGCTTCCGGAAGATCCCGGCGCGAAGGTCTGAGGCCCGCTGCGGACGGGGATCATCCGCAGGCGCGACGGGCGAAGCCCACTAGTATGTGAGGACGCGGGGCCGACCGGCCCTGACGCCGCCGATGGGGAGGACAACGCGTGCCCGAGGTATCCACCCAGACGCGCACCGTCCCGGTGCCGGGTGGCGAACTCGAACTGTCCTGGGCGGCCGTGACCGACACCGGGCGTCGCCGCGAGGTCAACCAGGACGCCGTCTTCGCGTCGTTTCCGCTGTTCGTCGTGGCCGACGGAATGGGCGGCCACGTCGGCGGCGAGATCGCGAGCGCCCGCACCATCGAGCGGCTGAGCGCCGTGGCCGACGCCGGCACGGTGACCCCCAAGACCATCGAGAACGCGCTCGCCCGCGCCGTCAAAGACATCGCGGCGCACCCCGAAGCGACGGACGACGGCACCGGCACCACCGTCACGGGGCTCTTTCTCGACACGTCGGGCGATGCCCCGCACTGGGTGACTCTGAACATCGGCGACTCGCGCGTGTACCTGGTGCGCGACGGGGCGATCATTCAGATCACGACGGACCACTCGGTCGTGCAAGAGCTCGTGGCCGCGGGGCGTCTCAGTCCCGAGGAGGCCGAGAACCACCCCTACGGCAACGTCATCACACGCGCGGTCGGCCCGAGCGAGGGCGTCACGCCCGACTACGTGCGGCTCGACGTCGTCGAAGGCGACCGCTTCGTGATCTGCTCCGACGGGCTGACCAAAGAGCTCACCGACTACGGCATCCGACACTTCCTCGACGAGAACGCCGACCCAGCCGCAGCCGTGTCGGCGATGCTCGAGGCGGCGCTCGAGAACGGCGGGCGCGACAACATCACGATCGTGGTGCTCGACGTGGGGCCCACGGCCGCGGCCGACGACTCCTCCACAGCCGAGGACTGACGGCGGTTCCGCGGCGGTTGTCCACATCCGCCGCCCTCGTGATCCCCGAGGAACGGGTGACGCGGTGGACTGAGGTGTGCTCCCGGTCCGTGACCCCCTGAACGTCGCAGGGCTCCCCGCGCAGCCGCTGGACGACGAGCCCTTGACACTGCCGCCCGCCTGGACACCGCCGCCGCGCCCGCCGTTCCCGGTGATCGCCGCCGTCGTGCCGGTCGTCGGCGCGCTGGCGCTGTGGTTCGTGACCGGGTCGATGCTGACCCTGTGGCTGGCGCTGCTCGGCCCTCTGATCGCCGCGGGGATGCTGCTCGACGCCCGCCGCGGCGCACGCCGTGAGGGGCGGCGGGCGG
>NZ_RRYE01000415.1 GCF_004010105.1 Microbacterium sp. CPCC 204701 | reverse complement strand
GCCGCGCCAGCGGCCCGAACGCCTCGGCGACCGGCGCGAGCGCCGCTCGGGCGTGCGTGCGCAGGCGTTCGACGGCCTCTGCGCCGGGCGGGTCGTCCGGCAGGAACTGGATCGTCATGCGGCCGGCGCCGAGTGGGACGGATGCCGCAGCCTCCGGCAGCTCGTCCGCTCCCGCCGCGATCTCGAGCGAGCCGCCGCCGATGTCGAACAGCAGGATCTGGCCGGCGGCCCATCCGAACCAGCGACGCACGGCGAGGAAGGTGTATCGCGCCTCGGTCTCGCCGCCCAGCACCTGCAGCGGCTGGCCGAGAGCCTGCTCGATGAGCGCGATCACGGCTGGGCCGTTCGCCGCCTCCCGCACGGCGGAGGTCGCTGTCGCGAGCAGCTCGTCGACCTTCTCGGCATCCGCGATGCGGCGGGCTTCGGTGACGGCGCCGACGAGCGCGGTGACGCCGGCCTCGGTGATCGCGCCGTCGGCGTCGAGGTAGCGCATGAGGCGCAGCACCGTGCGCTTGCTCGTGGTCGCAAGCGGCCGGCCTCCGGGCCGGACATCGGCGACCAGCAGGTGGACGGTGTTCGAGCCGATGTCGAGGACTCCGAGGCGCACGGTGCAAGGGTAGCGGCCGATGCGTCGACGCATCGGATGAGCGCAGGATGAGAAGCGGATGCCGCATCTTCCGCGCGTCGCAGGCTCGGTCTAGCCTCGGCGCCAGGGTGCCGATCCGGCACCCGTTCCCTGCAGGCGGGCACCGACGACGATGCCCGTGCATACGACGGCCGACGACGGCCGCCGAACGTCAAGGAGAGAACATGAACAGATCCCGCATCTCGGCGCGTCGCGTCGTGGGGCCGACCGCAGCCGGGGCCACCGCCCTCGCACTCGCACTCGCACTCGTGCCGGTGACGGCGGCGAGCGCCGCTCCCGGAGTGTCGTGCGACAAACGGAACAACAACACCGTCGCAAAACTCCTCGAGTGCGTGACCGCCGAGGGTGCCCTGGAGCACCTCGAGGCCTTTCAGCAGATCGCCGACGCCAACGGCGGCAACCGGGCCGCCGACACCGCGGGCTATGAGGCGAGCGTCGACTACGTCGTCGAGACGCTCGAGGCCGCCGGCTGGGAGGTCTCGATCGACGAGTTCGACTACCTGGTGCCGATCCCCACCGTGCACCAGCACGCCCCGACCGATGTCGTTCGTGCGGCGGGGTACTTCGTCGAGGGCTCTGCGGAGGGAGCCGTGGCGGGAGCCGTCATCCCAGTCGACCTCGCGATCGCCACCCCGGGTGGCGGCACGAGCGGCTGCGAGGCTGCCGACTTCACCGGACTGGACTTCTCCGGACCCGCCGACATCGCGCTCATCCAGCGCGGCGCCTGCGAGTTCGGCATCAAGGCCCGCAACGCCCAGAACGCCGGCGCCGAGGCGGTCGTCATCATGAACTCGGGCTCGCCGGGCAACGAAGGCGTGATCTCCAACGTCACGCTGATCGGCGCGAACCCCACGGCGCTCGACATCCCGGTGATCAACACGTCGTTCGACAGCGGCGTCGCGCTGGCACAGCCGGGATCGACCGCCACGGTGAGCATGTTCGTCGAGAACCATCCGCAGGAGAACGTGATCGCCGAGCTGCCCGGGCGCAACCCCCACAATGTGGTCATGGCGGGAGCGCATCTCGACTCGGTGCCCGCGGGCCCGGGGATCAACGACAACGGATCCGGCTCCGCGGCGCTGCTGGACATCGCCGAGAGCATGCGGAAGGTGAAGCCGCAGAACACCGTGCGCTTCGCGTGGTGGGGTGCCGAAGAGGTCGGCCTCCTCGGGTCGGCCGCCTATGTGGAGGGCCTCAGTGAGGCGGAGCGCGAGCGCATCGCGCTGTACCTCAACTTCGACATGGTCGCGTCGCCGAACTACGTCTTCATGGTCTACGACGGTGACGAGTCGACATGGGAGGCCCCCGTGGTCGTCCCGGAGGGATCCATCGAGATCGAGGACCTGTTCGAGCGCTACTTCACGAGCGTCGGCGTGCCCTACGACGACGCCGAGTTCAGCGGGCGCAGCGACTACGAGGCGTTCATCCTCGCCGGCATCCCGGCGGGCGGTCTCTTCACGGGCGCCGAGGACGAGAAGACGGCCGAGCAGGCGGCGATCTGGGGTGGAGCCGCGGGAGCATGGCTCGACCCCTGCTACCACCAGGCGTGCGACACGCTGGCCAACATCAGCATGGAGGCGCTCGATGTCAATGCCGATGCGATCGCCCTGGCGGTGCTCGCGTACGGGTACTCGACCGAGCTCGTGAACGGCGTCATCGGCGTCGACGTGCCGGGTGGCCTGCGGCTGCCCGAGCCCGCCGGTCCCGAAGGAACGTGGGCGAGCGGCGGCGGCGGCTACCACGGCCACGACCACACGCCCGACGCCGGCTGACGCCCGGCGCAGCGAACGGGCCCGCCTCCCTCGGAGGCGGGCCC
>NZ_RRYE01000414.1 GCF_004010105.1 Microbacterium sp. CPCC 204701 | reverse complement strand
CGGCGGAGCGCCCGCATGCGACCGGCCTCGGCCCCTGGTTCGACGTGTGCCGTCCGGCGTGCTGCGAGAACGTGCGCGCGGGGTTCAAGCCGGCGGCCGCCGGCCTCGCGCCCTGAGCGTGCGCCGCGGCGGCAGCCGTGCGCTCCCTCCTCATCGCCCTCGCCGGCTTCCCTAGGATTGAGACATGCGCATCCACATCGCGACCGACCACGCCGGCCTCGAGTTCTCGACGCAGCTGCAGCATCACCTGGCCGCCGCCGGTCACGACGTCGTCGACCACGGCCCGATCGAGTACGACCCGCTCGACGACTACCCGGCCTTCTGCATCCGCGCCGCCCAGGCCGTCGTCCGCGATCAGGAGGCAGGTGTCGAGACGCTCGGCGTCGTGTTCGGCGGTTCGGGCAACGGCGAGCAGATCGCCGCGAACAAGGTGCTCGGAGTGCGCGCCGCACTCGTGTGGAGCATCGCGACGGCCGAGCTCGCACGCGAGCACAACGACGCCAACGTGATCGCGATCGGGGCGCGCCAGCACACCTTCGAGGAGGCGACGGCGTTCATCGACCGGTTCATCGAGACCCCGTTCTCGGGTGAGGAGCGCCACGCGCGGCGCATCGCGCAGCTCGCCGCGTTCGAGCAGGACGGCACCCTCGAACCCGACCCCCGTGCCCTTCGACAGGGTCAGGGACTCGGAGCGGGAGGGCCCGACGTGCTCGCGGCCGACGACAGCTCGTTCGACCCCGAAGCCGGCTGAGCGTGCCCGAGGGCCACTCCGTCCACCGCATCGCGCGTCAGTTCGACCGCAATGTCGTCGGCCGCGCCGTGACGGCATCAAGTCCGCAGGGGCGATTCGTCGAGGGCGCCGCGATGTTGAGCGGTCGCACCGCCACGGCCGTGCGTGCGGTCGGCAAGCAGATGTTCCTCGAGTTCGACGACGACCTGTGGCTGCGAGTTCACCTCGGGATGTACGGTGCGTGGGATTTCGCGGGCGAGATCCTCGTCGACCCGACCATCGCGTCGGCGAACGGCCGCATGGGGCAGACCAACCAGCGCGGGACGGATCCCGGGGAGCCGATCCTCGACGCGGCGGGCGAGAACTCGCTCACCTCGATCGGGGCACCGCGGCGCACCCGCGTGCACGTGCGGATGTCGGAGCAGACGACGGGCCTTGCCGACGAGGGCGACGCGTGGCCCCCGCCGGTCGTCGGGCAGGTCCGCCTGCGTCTGATCACGGACGTGACCTGCGCGGATCTCCGCGGCCCGACCGCGTGCGAGCTGCAGACACCGGATGAGGTCGCTGCGACGATCGCGAAGCTCGGCCCCGATCCGCTCGTCGACGACGCGGCTGAGGGCGAGGAGCGGTTCACCGCGGTGGTCCGGCGCAAGCCCACACCCATCGGGCTGATCCTGATGGACCAGGCCGTCGTCAGCGGCATCGGCAACGTCTATCGCGCAGAACTGCTCTACCGGGCGCGTCAGAACCCGCATACGCCCGGGCGCGATGTGCCCGAAGAGGTCGTGCGCGGCATCTGGCGCGACTGGGTGCGACTGCTCGCGATCGGCGTCGAGACCGGCCAGATGATGACGATGGACGACCTCGACCCCGACGCGTACCGCAAGGCGATGGCGAGCCGCGACGACCGGCACTGGGTCTACCGCCGGGCAGGTCTGCCGTGCCGCGTATGCGGCACCGCGATCGTGGTCGAGGAGGCCGCGACCCGCAAGCTCTACTGGTGCCCGAACTGCCAGGCGTGAACCGCTGTTCGGCTTCCGATCCCTAGGCTGGACGCATGCGCCAGAACCCGAGCTTCGCGATGACCGACGTCGGCGAGATCCGTCGCCTCATCGAGCAGAATCCATGGGTCACGATCGTGAGCTCGACCGACGCGGGGCTCGTCGCGTCGCACTACGCCGTGCTGTTGGACGAGGGCCGCGACGACCTCACGGTCGTCGGCCACGTCGGCAAGCCCGACGACCTGATCCACGGGCTCGGCGAGCGCGAGCTGCTCGTGGTCGTGCAGGGACCGCACGGGTACGTCTCGCCCGGCTGGTACGGCGATACGGCGAGCGTGCCGACGTGGAACTTCGTCTCGGCCCATCTCTCCGGCATCCCCGAGATCCTCAGCCCCGAAGAGAACCTCGAGGTGCTCGAACGGTTGGTCGCGCGGTTCGAGAACGGGATGCCGCAGCCGCGGCTGATGTGGCAGCCGCCGAACGATCCCGACTACGTGCGGCGCCTCGAGCGGGGGACCGCCGGGTTCCGCCTCACGCCGACGCGCGTCGTCGCCAAGCGCAAGCTGAGCCAGAACCGCTCCGACGAGGTCGTCGAGACGGTGATCGCCGAGCTGGAGGCGGGCTCCGGCCCGTACGCCGACCCGCGCCTGGCGGGCGAGATGCGGCGCGACCTCGAGACCCGCCGGGCGGCACGATGACGCCGGCCGCC
Organism: Microbacterium sp. CPCC 204701; assembly: GCF_004010105.1. GTDB lineage: Bacteria > Actinomycetota > Actinomycetes > Actinomycetales > Microbacteriaceae > Microbacterium. The sequence goes on along the minus strand of NZ_RRYE01000414.1, from coordinate 33 downwards.
GGCGACGCGCCCGCTGTCATCGGGAACGCCCGG
>NZ_RRYE01000413.1 GCF_004010105.1 Microbacterium sp. CPCC 204701 | reverse complement strand
CGGGAGCCGCGAGCGCGAGCGCCAGCGACGGCGCCGCGAACGCGCCCGTCGCCGCCCCCAGTGCCACCGCGAGGATCAGCAGCTGGGTCACGATGCCGCCCGAGCGACCCCACGACTGACCGCGCCAGATCGCAACCGCGAACGCGAGCACCGCGGCCGCGCCGAGGACCGTGAGCACGAGCAGCGCGAGGGCGCTCTCGATCGAGCCGGTGTCGCCACTGGCGAGGGCGGCGATCTGCCAGGCGACGAGCGCGACCAGCCCGAGCCCCTCGAGCGCCACGAGCACTGCGCCGAGGCGTCCGGACAGGTTTGTCCGCATTCTCCGTCGACTCCTTTCGTCCCGCGGGGGCGTTTGTGTGAACCCTCCAGGTCGCTGGGCGAACACCCAGCCAATACCGCACAAACCCGCCGATGAACCCTTGATTCAGGTAAACCGCTATGGGACGATTGGTGAAGCCGTGTGCTCCCACAGCGACGTGGGGCGAGCAAATCTCGCACTTCCCACAGGGTATCGGACCCGAACCGGCCCTTCTTTTCCCCACACAATGCATCAAGGAGCACCACCATGGACTGGCGCGACAAGGCTGCCTGCCTGACTGTCGACCCCGAGCTGTTCTTCCCCGTCGGGAACACAGGTCCGGCCGTCGACCAGATCGAGAAGGCGAAGTCCGTCTGCGCCCGGTGCACCGTCACCGAGATCTGCCTCCAGTACGCCCTCGAGACCGGCCAGGACTCGGGCGTGTGGGGCGGCCTCTCCGAGGACGAGCGCCGCGCCCTCAAGCGCCGCGCCGCCCGCGCGCGCCGCGCGTCGTGACGCTGAACGAATGAGAGGACGGATGCCGCGGCTCGCGGCATCCGTTCTCTCTGTGCGCGGCGTCAGATGCTCCGGCCCGCGTCGACGATGTAGCGCAGCGGGATGTCGATCGTGACCTCCGTGCCGCTGCCCATGATCGTGTGCCAATCGATGGTTCCGCCCAGCTCGCCCTGGATGAGCGTGCGCACGATCTGCGTGCCCAGGCCCCGCCCGACCTGACCCTCGGGGAGGCCCGAGCCGGTGTCGCGCACCCTCACCTCCAGCCGGTCGTCGGAGCGCTCGGCGACGATCTCGACATCACCCTCCTGCCCGGCGAGCCCGTGCTCCACCGCGTTGGTGACGAGTTCGGTCAGTGCTAGGGCGAGCGGTGTCGCGTACTCGCTCGGGAGCGTGCCGAAGCGACCTGTGGAGTGCGTGCGCGCGCGCGTGTTGGGGGCGGCCGCGACTTCGGCGACGAGCTTGAGCACCCGGTCGAAGACCTCGTCGAAGTCGACGTTCTGCGCGAGGCCCTCCGACAGCGTGTCATGCACCACGGCGATCGCCGAGACGCGCCGCATCGCCTGCGTGAGCGCGTCACGGGCCTCCTCGGAGTGCGACCTGCGGGCCTGGATGCGCAGCAGCGACGCCACGGTCTGCAGGTTGTTCTTCACGCGGTGGTGGATCTCGCGGATCGTCGCGTCCTTGGTGATGAGCTCCTGCTCCTGGTGGCGGATCTCGGTGACGTCGCGGCAGAGCACGATCGCGCCGATGCGCGTGCCGTGATCGCGCAGCGGGATGGTGCGCAGCGACACCGTGACGCCGCGGGCCTCGAGGTCGGTGCGCCACGGCGCGCGTCCGGTGACGACGACCGGCAGCGACTCGTCGAACTGGCGCTTGGCCGGAAGGATCTGCGTGACGACCTCGACGAGCGACTCGCCCTCGAGCTCGTCATCGAATCCGAGGCGGTTGAACGCCGACAGGGCATTGGGGCTCGCGAACGTCGTGACGCCGTCGACATCGAGCCGGATGAGACCGTCCGACGCGCGCGGGGCTCCGCGGCGGGGCGAGGTCGGCGCGGTGAGGTCCGGGAACTCCCCCGACGCGATCATGCCGAACAGGTCGTCGGCGCAGTCGTTGAACGTGATCTGCTGTCGCGACGGGGTGCGGGCCTCGCCGAGATTGGTGTGACGCGTCACCACGCCGATCGCCGGGAGCTGACCGCCCGTCCGTCGCGCGACGGGGACGGCGCGCACCCGCGTCGGGGTCTCTTCGAACCAGTCCGGCGACGCCGAGTCGACGATCCGCCCGGATTGGAAGGCGTCGCGCACCTGCGTCCGCCACTGCGGACGGACGCGGTCTCCGACGATGTCGCGGTAGAACAGCGTGGCCGCGCCGCTCGGTCGCGCGTGCGCGACGGCCACGAACGAGTCGTCCGAAGTGGGCACCCACAGCACGATGTCGGCGAACGCCAGGTCGGCGAGGAGCTGACCGTCCCCCGCGAGGCGGTGGAGCCACTCCACGTCGTCCTCGCTGGAGCGGCCCTGGGCGTAGACGAGATCGCTGAGGGTCGACACGCAACCAGCCTAGAGCGCGGGCTCACGCGGCCGGTTCGGCGGCCCGGGATCCCGTGCGCGCGCGTCGCGCGCGCTCCGGTCGACGTGGCGCCGCTTCGGCCGTCGGCGTGCGCGG
>NZ_RRYE01000412.1 GCF_004010105.1 Microbacterium sp. CPCC 204701 | reverse complement strand
CGGCGCGCGTGGGCCTCGAGCGCGCTGGTCGCGACGCTCGTCGCGCTGCCGATCGCGGGGATGTCGGCGTTCGTCGTGTACTCGGCGAGCCTCATGCCGACCCCCGCGGAGGAGGTCGCGGCGGAGCTCGGGCAGATGCAGGCCTGGATCGAGCCCGTGGGCGTGCCGGACGCCGGGTTCTGGCAGGTGCCGATCGAGCCGACGTGGCACGGTTACGCGATCGAGGCCGACGGCACCATGACGATTCCCGAGGGCGCGCCGCTCGACGACCCGACGGAGGTGCTGACCGCGGGCACCGAGGTGATCGCGCTCGCGCAGGGTCGGGCGACGATGCGGACTGCGGCCGGATCGACGTCTCTTCCCGCGTGGGCGGGGGCGGCCTGGGACCCGCGCTTCGCGGGGGCTTACGACCTGGTCGAGGGTGAACGGCCGGCGACATCGCGCGAGGCGATGGTGACGCCCGCGGCACTGGACCGTCTCGGCATCGAGATCGGCGACGTGCTGCCGCTGTCCGGCACGACGCAGGAGTACACCGTGGTGGGCACGCTCGAGGCCGCGCAGCTGGCCGACGCCGACGCGGCGCTGTTCCTTCCCGAGTCGGCGCAGGATCTGGTCGGGGGGACGACCCGGTGGTACGTGCCCGAGCGGGAGCTGCCGTGGACCGAGGTGCAGAGACTCAACGAGGAGGGCGGCGTCGTGGTCTTCTCGCGCGCGGTGGTGCTCGGTCCCCCCGTCTTCGAGAACCGCTACTACGCCTCGGGCTCGCCGATGGACTGGTGGTCGACGATGTGGCCGCTCGTGCTCATGCTGACGGTCGCCGGGCTCTTCGCCGGCTACGTCGTCGTGATGCTCGCCGGTGCCGCGTTCGCCGTCGCCGCGCGGCGACAGCAGCGCGCGCTCGCAGTCGCGGCCAGCGTGGGTGCCGATCGGCGCGATCTCTCGCGCACGATCCTGTTGCAGGGCACCTCCCTCGGTGTCGTCGGCGGCACGATCGGAGTGCTCTCCGGCGTCGGCATCGCCGCGCTGGTCATGACCCTGACCTCCGACGGCAGGGCGACGCAGTTCTGGGGCTTCCACGTGCCGTGGGAGATCCTTGCCGCGATCCTCGTGTTCGCGGTCGTCGTCGGCACCGCTTCGGCGTTCATGCCCGCGCGTCGCGTTGCACGCACCGACGCGCTCCAGGCGCTGCGCGGCGCGAGGCGCCCGCAGAAGCCGATCGCCTCGCGTCCGGTGTGGGGCTCGATCCTGCTCGTGCTCGGCGTGGCGATCACACTGCTCAGCGCCTTCGCGGTCGCGACGATCAACGCGACGGACGCGTTCGGATACGACTCGCCGATGCGCTACGTCCCCGCGTACGGCATCGTCGTGGGGCCGATCCTCGCGCAGTTCGGCATCCTGATGTCGGGTCGGTGGCTGCTGTGGGTGTCGTCGCGAGGCCTGTCGCACGTGGGGATGGCGGCCAAGCTGGCGTCGAGGGATGCCGCCGCCAACGCCTCGCGCACGGTCCCGGCTTTCGCGGCGATCGCGGCGACCGTCTTCATCGGGGTCTTCGCGCTGGGTCAGTCCTCGATGCAGACGGCGCAGACCGCGCGGATGTGGTTCTATCAGGCCCCGGTCGGCAGCATCGCGGTGTCGTTCTGGCCCGGCCCCGGGTCGACCACCGGCACGCTGACCGGGGACGACGCCGAGGAAGCGGCCGCGGCGGCGACTCAGCTCGCGCGCGACGCGGATGCCGACGAAGTCGCGGTGCTCTTGCGTCAGGAGCGGGCGTGGGCATACCCGAGCCCCGAGTCGGTTCCGGACGACCTCACGTTCACCCTTGCGATCCTTCCTGACGAGTATCTGCTCGCCCCTGACGGAGGATCCTTCCAGTCGTCGGGGCAGGATCCGAGCAATCCGATCTCGGTCATCTCGCCGGACGACCTCGCGACGGCGATCGGCGTCGTGCTGCCGGCACCCGACCTCGCCGCGTACCGAGCGGGCGCGGCCATCGTGCCGGACGCCCGCTTCGTCACCGACGGGTCGATCACGGTCGAGACCTATCGGGCTGTCGATCAGTACGAGGGGCGCGTGCCCGACAACATCTTCGAGCCGCGTCCGGACTCACCTCCGTTCGCAGCTCCGTTGAACGCGGAGCGGCTCGATGCGATCGTGGTCGATGCCCCGCTGCAGCCGGTCGGCATCGCGATCGCACCCGAGACCGCCGAACGCCTCGGCATGACGCTCGTGCCCGAGCGCGTGGTGGCCTCGACTCAGGAGCCGCTGAGCCAGCGAGCGCGCGACCGGATGCAGTCGCAGGCGGAAGGTCTCAGCACCAGCGCCTCCGTCATCTCGCCGTACGTGGAACTGGGGCCGCCGAGCGACGCCGCGTGGACCGTGCCGCTGCTCACCGCCGTCTCGGTGCTCGTGCTCGGGGCGAGCGCCGTCGCGCTCGGGCTCGCGCGGTTCGAGCGCCGGCCCGACGATGCGACGCTCGCCGCCGTCGGCGGCACG
>NZ_RRYE01000411.1 GCF_004010105.1 Microbacterium sp. CPCC 204701 | reverse complement strand
CCCGACCGCCTCGTCCGCCCAAGCCGCCGCTGCCGCCGCGGGGTCAGCGACCGCCCAAGCCGCCTCGACGGATGCCGAGGCCCAAGCGGCCGGTCGTCCCGCTGTCGCCGCGCCAGCAGGCCATCCGCGGCGCGCTCCTCGTGCTGTCGGCGCTGCTGCTCGCCCTCACCCTCAACGTGATGGTCGTCGGTCACGTGCGCCACCTCGTCGCGCAGCAGCAGCTCAGCGACTCGTTCCGCGCCCAGCTCAAGGAGGGGATCGCCCCCGTCACCGAGGGCGACTATAACGACGTGCTGCTTCCCGACGGCGCACCCGTGGGGATCATCGAGATCCCGAGTCTCGGCATCCGCGAGGTGATCGTCGAGGGCACCGACTCCGAGGCCACGCAGGCCGGCCCGGGCCATCGCCGCGACACCAGTCTTCCCGGGCAGGCCGGCGTGAGCGTCATCATGGGGCGCGCCGCCGCCTACGGCGGGCCGTTCGGCCGCATCCAGGAGCTTGGCCCTGGCGACGAGTTCACCATCACAACCGGGCAGGGCGTGCACGAGTTCGAGGTGATCGGACTCCGCTACGCCGGCGACCCGTCGCCGCCCCGCCTGCAGGCGGGCGAGAGTCGTGTGATCCTCGCCACGGCCCGCGGCATCCCGTTCATGCCTTCCGGCATCGCGCGCGTCGACGCCGAGCTGGTGAGCGAGACCCAGCCCGCCGGCATCCGTGAGACCCGGTTCGCCACGCTGCCGGAGTCGCACAGCGAGCTGCGCGGCGACACCTCGATGGTGTGGGCGCTGGTCTTCGCGCTGCAGTTCCTCGTGGTGATCGAGGTGGCTGCGGTGTGGGCGTTCCGCAACGTCGGGCCCCGCAGAACCTGGATCGTCTTCGTGCCGCTCACGCTCCTCGCGGCGCTGTGGGTGACGGGCGAGATCGTCCGCCTTCTCCCCAACCTCATGTAGGGCCCGCCCGGACCGGCCCTCCGCACACGCAGAACGGACTACCCCCATGGCAAAGTCAGTGACCCGGATCTTCGGCCCCTTCGTCCGCGCCGCGAAGCCCGCCCCGGCCGTGACGGAGTCGCCCGATGCCCCTGCCGAGGCCGGTGCCATGCAGACGGTCACCGTGACCGACGAGATCCCGTCGACGGATGCCGCGCCCGCCGTGGACGCCGAGGTCCCGGCGGCGGAGACCGCGGGCCCGGAGGCCGCGGGCGAGCCTGGGGCCGAGACCACGGGCGAGACCGAGGCGGATACCGCGGGTGAGACCGACGCGGAGCAGCAGGCCGAGCCGGCGTCCGATGTCACGGCCTTCGTACCTCTCGGGGAGGAGGGGCTGGAGCTCGCCGCGGGTGAGCAAGGCGGGACGGTGCCGTCGGATGTCACCGAGTTCATTCCGGCGGCGCAGGTCGCTCGCGAGGCACCTCACGCTCGCGAGCGGGCCGAGGCGCTGGTGGCCGAGGACGGTGACGCCCAGTCGCTGTCGTCGTCTCCGAACGGGCAGGCCGCCGCGCCGTCGTCGCTGGCGACGCTGGAGGGCCGCAACGTCTCGGCGTGGTTCGGCGACCATCAGGTGCTCGACCGCGTTTCGCTGACGATGCCGGCCGGGGTCGTCACGTCGCTCATCGGACCGTCGGGATGCGGCAAATCCACGTTCCTGCGGATCCTCAACCGCATGCACGAGCTCGTGCCGTCGGCATCCCTCGCGGGCGAGGTGCTGCTCGACGGCGACGACATCTACGATCCGACCCGTAAGCTCGTCGACGCCCGCAAGCACATCGGCATGGTCTTCCAGAAGCCCAACCCGTTCCCGGCGATGTCGATCTACGACAACGTCATCGCGGGGCTGAAGCTCACCGGTACGCACGCGTCGAAGTCCGAGAAGGACGAGCTCGTCCAGTCGTGCCTGACGAAGGCGGGCCTGTGGAAGGAGGTCAAGGACCGCCTGCGGGCACCCGGCGCGGGGCTCTCGGGTGGTCAGCAGCAGCGCCTGTGCATCGCGCGGTCGCTCGCCATCCGCCCGCGGGTGCTCCTCATGGACGAGCCCTGCTCGGCGCTCGACCCGACCTCGACGCGCGTGATCGAAGAGACCATGCTCGAGCTCGTGCACGATGTGACGATCGTCATCGTCACGCACAACATGCAGCAGGCCCAGCGGGTCTCGCAGCAGTGCGCGTTCTTCCTCGCCTCACAGGGCACGCCGGGCGCGATCGTCGAGCACGGCGACACCGACGCGATGTTCAGCGACCCGATCGACCCGCGGACCTACGACTACGTCAACGGCCGCTTCGGATAGGCGGCGTCAGCCGGCGCTTCGGTAGCGGTCGACCACGAGCTCGACGAGCCGGGCGGCGGGCTCGTCGTCGTCGAGCAGCGGGCGGGCGACGGGCGCGTCGCCGGCGAGCCGGATGGCGAGGTCATGGAAGTACCCGGGAGCGAGCAGGTAGTTCGCGACGACGACCCGCCCGCCGTGGGCTGCCGCCAGCCCGACCGCGACGTCGAGCCGCGGGTCGGCGGCCG
>NZ_RRYE01000410.1 GCF_004010105.1 Microbacterium sp. CPCC 204701 | reverse complement strand
CGCGCGGCCGCGTCGAGCGTGCGCCCTGCAGCCGCCCGCGCGGCGCCGCCCTCGAGCACGCGGCGGAGGCCGAGGACGTCCGCGAGGTCGGACGCATCGACCTCGCGCGGATGCGGTGGCTCCGGCAGCGGATCGGCGACGAACGTTCCGCCGTACCGGCCGCGCCGGCGCACGAGGAAGCCGGTGTCGGCCAGCTCGCGAATCGCCTCGCGCACGGTGTCGCGGCTCACGGCGTAGAGAACGGCGAGCTCCCGCTCCGACGGCAGCGACTCCCCCGGCGCGACGACCCCGAGGCGGATCGTCTGCACGAGCCGCGCGACGGTGTCTTCGAGCGCGTTGCCCTCGCGCACCGGCCGGTACACGGCCTTGCGCACCTCGTGCAGGGGCGCGTCGGTCACAGCGGTGTCACGTAGGCGTTGGTGATGCCGCCGTCGACGACGAACGCGGTCGCGGTGATGAACGACGCGTCGTCCGACGCGAGGAACGCGACGGCAGCCGCGAGCTCTTCGGGCTCGGCGAACCGGCCCATGGGCACGTGCACGAGTCGGCGCTGCGCGCGCTCGGGGTCTTTCGCGAAGAGCTCCTGCAGCAGCGGCGTGTTGACCGGCCCAGGGCACAGCGCGTTCACGCGGATGCCCTGCCGCGCGAACTGCACCCCGAGCTCACGGGTCATCGCGAGCACGCCGCCTTTCGATGCCGTGTACGAGATCTGCGACGTCGCCGAGCCGAGCAGCGCGACGAACGACGCGGTGTTGATGATCGAGCCCCTGCCCGCCGGCACCATGTGGCGCAGCGCCGCGCGCGAGCACAGGTAGACGCTCTTGAGGTTGACGTTCTGCACGCGGTCCCACGCCGGCAGCTCGGTGGTCTCGATCGAGTCGTCGTCGGCGGGCGAGATGCCGGCATTGTTGAACGCGATGTCGATGCGGCCGAACGCGGCCGCGACGCCGTCGAACACCGCGTTCACCTGCGTCTCGTCAGCGACGTCCACGCGTCGGAACACACCGCCCACCTCGTCGGCCGCGCCCTCGCCGGTCGCAGGGTCGAGGTCGGCGATGACGACCTTCGCACCCTCGGCCGCGAAGCGTCGCGCGGTGGCCAGGCCGATGCCCGAGCCGCCGCCCGTGATGACGGCGACCCGGCCGCCCAGGCGCTGCGTCAGATCCATGTCTCTCCCCTGTCGGTCCGTCGCGGGTGTCAATCGGTCGCGAAGAAGACGTTCTTCGTCTCGGTGAAGTGCTCGGCGGCGTCCGGGCCGAGCTCGCGCCCGAGACCCGACGCCTTCATGCCGCCGAAGGGCGTCCAGTACCGCACCGACGAGTGCGAGTTCACCGAGAGCACGCCGCTCTTGACCCCGCGCGCCACGCGCACCGCGCGGCCGAGGTTCTCGGTCCAGATCGAGCCGGCGAGTCCGTAGATCGTGTCGTTCGCGAGCCGGACGGCGTCGGCCTCGTCGTCGAAGGGCAGCACGGCCACGACGGGTCCGAACACCTCTTCGTGCGCGATGCGGTCGCCGCGATCGGCCAGTACGACGGTCGGAGCGAACCAGAACCCGTCACCGCCGGGGGCCGAGCCGCGGAACGCGATGTTCGCACCGTCGAGGAACCCCTCGACGGTGGACCGGTGGGATGCCGAGATCAGTGGTCCCATCTCGGTCCCCTCGTCGGCGGGGTCGCCGACGCGCCAGGCCTGGACGGCGGGCTCGAGCAGCTCGAGGAACCGGTCGTACGCCGACCGCTCTACAAGGATGCGGCTGCGGGCGCAGCAGTCCTGTCCGGCGTTGTCGAACACGGCGCCCGGCGCCGAGGCCGCCGCCTTCTCGAGGTCGGCGTCGGCGAACACGACGTTCGCGCTCTTGCCTCCGAGCTCGAGCGTGACGGGTTTGAGCTCGCGCGCGCAGCCGGCCGCGACATCCGTTCCCACCGACGTCGAGCCGGTGAACACGACCTTGCGGACGTCGCGGTGCGACACGAACCGCTGGCCCACGACCGCCCCCGAGCCGGTGACCACTTCGAAGAGACCGGACGGCAGGCCCGCCTCGAGCGCGAGCTCGCCGAGGCGCATCGCGGTCAGCGGCGTGAGCTCGGCGGGCTTCAGCACGACGGCGTTGCCCGCCGCGAGCGCCGGCGCGAACCCCCACGACGCGATCGTCATCGGGAAGTTCCACGGCACGATGATCCCGACGACGCCGTACGGCTCGTGGAACGTGACGTCGAGTCCCCCGGCGACCGGGATCTGCTGCCCGCTCAATCGCTCAGGCGCACCGGCGTAGAAGTTCAGCACCTGGGCGACGTGCGACGCCTCCCACCGGGCCGAGCCGATCGGATGCCCCGAGTTCCGCACCTCGAGCTGCGCGAGCTCCTCGACATGGGCCTCGACCACGCGCGCGAACGCGCGCAGCGCGTCGGCCCTCGCGACGGGCGGCAGCGCCGCCCACGACCGCTGCGCGACCACCGCCCGAGACACTGCGGCGTCGACCTCGACGAGATCCGCGCGCGCGACCTCGCGGATCGGCTGC
>NZ_RRYE01000041.1 GCF_004010105.1 Microbacterium sp. CPCC 204701 | reverse complement strand
CGGCGAGCGCGATCCCTCCTCCCACGACGACATTGCGGCGCGTGAGGCCGGATCGGGTGTCGGAGGTCATTGTCTTCCTTTCTGAGAAGCAGTCGAAGCAGTGATGCTGGGGCGCGGCGAACAGATCCGCGTCATGGCGGGCGGTGAAGGGGCGGATGCCGCGAGTCCGGACGCCCTTCGAGGAGGCGTCCGCGTACGGAGCGGAGTCGGCGGAGGACGATCGCCGTGTGAGCGGCCGGTCGCTTCGAATGCGGGGGTCAACATGTGCGCGTGTCGTACGGCACCGCGTACTCCTCGGTCACGGTCTCACCCTCCACGATCACCGTGACCACCGCGGTCACCTCGTCGCCGGGGATGCTCGCGGCCCGCGTGGTGAACGCGTGGCTCGACTTCTTGCCGGCGGCGAGCTCGGAAACGGTCTTGGAGCCGTACGGCGTGCTCAGATCGATCGCCACCGCCTGCTCACCGTCGTTGGCGGCTGTGGCCGTCAAGACCACCTTCGACGCGACGCAGCGCGATGCCACGGCGAGCTCGACATCGATGACGGGCTCCTCGACAGCCGCCGCCCACGCCTCGAACTCGAGGATGCCGCTGGATCCGCCGGCGCTCGCCTCGCCCCACGCCTGCATGAGCGCACGGAGCCTGGTGGTCGTCACCGGGGCGAAGGCCACCTCGTTGATCGCCGTGGACGAGCGTCCGTAGGCACCGGCGGTCTCGACGTCCTTCCATTCGCCGGTGGCGAGGTCGACGTACTGCAGCTTCCATTCCCGGGGCGGGATCATGCCCACTCCCGATGCGTCTGTCGAGTCGCGGAAGAACAGCACCCCTGCCCGGTCGATTGTGACGATGCGGTCCCACTCGAGTTGCACCCACTGCTCGCCCACGTTGGGCCACGTGCCCCACGAGGCGCCGGTGAGAGCGCCGTCGTTGACGGCGGCGACACTGTTCCACGACGACGTGTACGACGCGGTCGCGGTGGCGATGGGAGCGATGTTGCCCTCCAGGGGCGCGTCGGGGGCCAGCGGCACCGTGACGGTCGCGAGCGCCGACACATTGCCTGCGGCATCCTTCGCCCGCAGATACACGGTGTGGCGCTGGGCGTCGATCTGCACCGGTGCGCTGTAGGCGTTCCAGCCCACCGGCGCGTCGATCGCGTATTCGACCACCGCAATGCCCGACCCGCCGTCGGCTGCGGCCGCGCTCACCGTGCGCGCGGCGACGTCGAGCGTGCCGGCGACGGTGGGATCGGTGGAGTCGATCCGCACGGTCGTCGAAGCCTCGCCGGAAGTGTTGCCCGAGGCATCCGTCGCCCGCGCCCGCACCGTATGCTCGCCGTCGCCCGACACCGTCGTCTCGGCGTAGCGCACGTTCTCGTTCTGCTGCCAGGGGCCGTCGCCGACCGCCAGGTCGACGCGCGTGCGCAGGTCGCGATCATCGACCGCCGTCGCGCGCACCGTCACCGGCGAGAGGAACCAGCCGGCGGCGCCGGCGACGCCCTTCGCGGCGAGGGACACCTCTGGCGCGGTGGTGTCGAGCGTCTCGCCGAACACCTCGAGTTCGCCGAGGCCGACTGCGGCGAAGGACTCGCCGGATGCGGACGCGGTCATCACGATCCGGATACCGGTCGCCTCCACCTCGTCGAAGGTCACCGCATTCGGCTCGCCGGCTTCGGTCGAGTAGGCGTCGGCACCCGTGACGTCGCTCCACACGCCACCCGCGAGCGCCTGCACCTTCCACGATGCCGGAAGCGCCACGTCGGCGTCGCCGCTCCAGAAGTGCGCGGTGACCGCATCGACGCGCACCGTCTCGTCCCACGTATAGCCGGCCCAGAGCGACTCCGGGTTCTCGTCGGACGCCGAGCTCCACACCGGCTCTGCGGCGCCGGTGTACACCAGACGCCCATCGTTCAGCGCTTCGAGCGAGGCGCCGTCGGCTGTGTGCACGGCGGCGGCGGCTCCGGCGGGCGCGAGATTCACACGCCACGGGTTCGCACCGCGGACGGTGACCGTCGCGGTGGCTCGGCCGGCGGCGTAGCCCTCGACGAACCCTCCCACCGTGAAGGTGCCAGCTGCGGCGTAGTCCTCAGGGGCGACGGCATCCCAGCGCACCGCGCCGGGCAGCGAGTCCTCGCCGTACACGAGGGCGACCGTCTCGGGAAGCTCGGGCGCGACGCCGATCTCGGTCTCGACCGAGACCCCGGCGACGGAGTCGGGCTGCGCCGCATGCACCTCCCACTCCTCGACCGCGACAGCTGCGTACGAGGGGGGATTGGCCGCGTTCGGCGATGCGTTCAGCACCGCCCGCAGGCGCGTGGTGGTCACCGGGTCGAACGTCACGGTGTGCAGCTGCCGCGTGGCGGTCGGATAGGTGCTCGCGTTCGGCACGTCGACCCAATCGCCGTCCGCCCAGTACTGCAGCACCCACGACGCGGGCGCGGCGACGCCGTTGCCCGTGCCGGGCTGCGCGTCGTTCCAGAACTGGATCTTCGTCGAGCCGACGCGCACCGCGGCGTCCCAGTCGTACTGGATCCACTGCTGCGCGGGACGGTTGGCGGTCCAGCTGCCCCACATGTCGGGCGGCAGCGGGTTCGGGCGGATGATCTCGTCGTTGAGCGACTTGATCCAGTACTGCGTCGGAATCGGCTCGTTGGACGCCGATGACGTCGCCCACGGCGCGACGTTCGACCGCGGCGTGAGGTTCGGTCCTTTGACAGGCGTCGTGGTGACAGGCAGGATGCGCGCGGGCGTCTGTGTGTCGTCCCACTCGAGACGGTCGATCGCGACCGACCGACGGAAGTGGTTGCCGCCCACCGCGTCGGCGGTGTGGTACGCCAGGTACCACTCGCCCTTGAACTCGGCGATCGCCGGGTGGCTGGTCGTCGACGACACCGGCGCCAGGATGCGACCGCGGTATGTCCACGGACCGAGCGGGCTCGATGCCGTCGAGTAGGCGATGCACGCGTGATAGTTCGCCGGCGTGCAGGTGCTGGTCGGTCCGGCGTTGTTGGCCGCATAGGCGAGGTAGTACGTGTCGTTGCGCTCGAACAGCCACGCGGCCTCGAAGAAGCCGTTCACGCCGCTGGAGATCGTCGTCGGCGACCCGATGCGCGTCTTCATGTCGCTCTGCAGCTCGAGCGCCATCAACCGGCTGAAGCTGCCCCAGTACATCCACACGCGACCGTCGTCCACCAGGACGGTGGGGTCGATGTTGTGAGCGTCGTTGCCGAGGATCCGCTGCGACACGATCGGGCCCCCGGCGTGATCGGTCCACGGGCCGAGAGGCGTATCGGACACGGCGACGCCGATGCCGAACTTGTCGGACGCCGGACTGGCCGCCTCGTGCACCGGGACGTACCAGTAGTAGCGGCCGTCCACGCCCTCGACGACCTGGCCGGCGTAGGCGCGGCCGGGGGTGGCCCACGCGAAGACCGTCTCGGGTCGCATGAGGGAGGGGTGGTGCTGCCAGTCGCCGCCGTCGACATCGGTGGTCGAGAGGGCCTGCCACTCGTTCATGATGAAGTCGTTGGTGGTGGCGCCGGCCTGGTCGCGGCCCGCGTGGATGTAGAGCGTGTCGTCGACGGCGAGCAGAGACGGATCGGCCGAATACACCGAGCCGTCGCCGATGATCGGGTTCTCGGTCGCCGCGTAGGCCGGCGCCTGCGCGAGAGCCACGAGCAGCGCGCCCACCAGTCCGGCCGTGACGCGGGGTATCAGTGTCCTCGATTTCGGAACCACGTTGTCCACTCCTCTGGAGCCTCGGCGTCGCTCCTCAGCGAGCGACCGCTGCTCGGACGTTATCGGTAACAGCGGTCGGTTCGCAATGCTTTTCGATGTTTTCGAAACGCGGATGCCGTCCTCGGAGACGACGGGGGCGGCGACGGGATAACCCGTCGCCGCCCCGTCGCTATCCGCGAATCAGCCGCAGCTCTTGGCGGGGTAGTCCGCCTCCACCGTGGTCGTCGAGCCGCCGGCCGCGGTGGCCGTCACCGAGACGGTGCCGGCAGCGACCGTCCCGGCGCGGACGGCGAATGCGTGGCTCGCCGACTTGCCGGCCGCCAGATCCACGATCTGCTTCGTCCCGAAGGAGGAGGTCACCCCGAGGGTGAGTGCCTCGTCATCCTCGTTGGTCGCCTTCACGATCAGCTGGATCTTGCCCGCGACGCAGCGCGGCTCAGCGGTTGCCGTGATCTGCGGACCAGGAGGCACCCCGTCCCCGACCGTGAGCGTCAGCGTGGTCGAGGTCGCCCCCGCCGTCCCGACGTACGGCGGAAGGACCAGCTCTCCGCGAATCTCGTAGACACCTGCGGTGTCTACGACCGATTCGTCGAAGTCCCACTCCACGCCGATCGCACGGTTGTCGCGCGAGCCGTCGTTGTACGACACGGCGACGCGCTCGGGCAGCCATGGCAGCTCGCCGATGTCGACCGACTGCTCGAACTCCTGCACACCCTGGATCGAGATCCCGCCCTGCGAGGTCTCCGGCCGCACATAGATCTGCGCCTCGCTGATGAGGCCGTACGCGGTGTTCGTGCCGTACACGGTGAACGGCTCCACGTTGGTCTCGGCCACCTGTTCGGCCGTGATCTCCTGCCACGTGAACGGCACCGAACCGCGTGTGCCGCTGGCGAACACCACATCGAGCTCCGCCGGGAGTTCGGGGATCTCGCCTACGGCGGTCCGGATCACCACCGGCGCGTCGACAGACGAGACGGTCTCGCCGTTGACTCGCCATCGCAGAACGCCGGTGCCGGCGCCCGTACCCTGTACGCCCGTGATGCGGATGCGCAGCTGGCTGGCCTCGACCGGCTCGAACTCGAGGCGGTTGAACGCGTTGCGATTCAGCGCCCCGGCGTACGTGGAGCCGTTCGTGAGGGTGACCGGCGTCCAGTTCGCGCCGTCGCTGGAGTGCTCGACGACATATGTGTCGGGGCGCGGCATCCGCGTTCCGCCGTTGTCGTCGTACCAGTAGATCTCGGTCGAGCCGACACGCACCGGCGACTGCCACGTGTAGCGCAGCCACGCGGCAGTGGCCGCAGAGGTGCCGTTCGCGGCTTGACCCCACGTGCCCCAGCCGTTGCCCGCTCCGGGGCTGGAGCTCGTCGGGGTCGTGGCTTCGTTCACCCGGTTCTGGTTCTCCCACGATGCGCTGCCGCTCGAAGAGACCGTCCCCACCGCGCCGTACTCCGCCGAAGTGGCCTTCTCGGTGAGCTCGAGCTCCACGTCGCGATGCGTCGTGAGCTCGCCGTCACCGGCCTCGAGACGGAACACGTAGGTGCCGGCGACCGTACCGGTCACGGTGGTGCGCAGCGCGCTGTCGTCGCCGAAGATCACGCCCGCACCCTCCGGCGCCGAGACGGTCGTCCAGCCGTATGTGAGCGACCCGCTCTCGGGAATGCCGTCGTCACTCACGGTGCCGACCAGGGTGGTCGACAGGTTGCCGTCGCTGGAGCGGTCTGCCACAGCGGTGACGACGGGCGGGTCGTTGACGACCGCCGGCACCTCGCGACCGGAGTCGAACACCTGAATCTCCGAGATCGCGGTGGAGAACGACGGAGCGTTCGTGAACGCCAGGCGCACCTTGCTCGCCGTGACCGTCTCGAACAGGGCCTCGTTGAACTTCGGCCCCGGGATCTTCGGTGCCTTGAACGCGTCGGGAACGGTCACCCACTCGCCGGCCTCGTTCTGCACCTGCACGGAGTAGCCCTGCGGCTGTCGGTACCCACCGACCTGGCGGTCGCTGACGAACCATACCTTGACGTTGTCGAACTGCTGCGGTGCGCCGAAGTCGAGGTCGATGTAGCCGTTCGCCTCGGTCGTGCCGTGGTTGCCCCAGTAGGGCTCGTTCACGGTCGTGCCGTCGATGACGGCATCGAGCGAAACCGGTCGCTCCGTCTCGGTGATGGCGCCCGGCGTGTAGTTGTAGTTGCCGAGACCTGGAGTGTGGAACTCGCGCCATGGCGCCGGCCGTGCACCCTGTTGCGTGTACGACGATGCGAGCGTGGCGCCGGCGGCGAGGTTCGGGGCGTCCTCCTCCAGGTCGATCCCGGCAGTCTTGAGGTACGCGACCACGCGAGCGTCGTCGATCGGTGTGTCGACGGCACTCGGAATGTCCGCGCCGTCCTCCGAGGCGACCTCCACGTTCAGGCCCTCGTCCGACTCGATGATCTCGTTGGCGGCGGGGTCGTAGACGAGCCTTCCGAGGTCGTCGGCGGTCGCCTTGCGCTCGCCGTCGACGAAGAGGCTGTACCCGGCGCCGAGGCCGTACTCGGAACCGTCCGCATCCCAGACGATGGTGAGGTCCTTGCCGTGATAGCGGAGGTTGTTCACCATGAAGTTCTCGTACCCGAGATCGATCGGCCACAGCTCGATCTTGTCGTCCGCGCGGGGCCGTATGCCACCCATGTCCTCCACGTAGATGTAGTTCATGTTGCCGAGCATCACGTGGTTCGGGTTGTTGCGGTTGTACGTCTTGGCCGCCGCGTTCCAGTTCGAGTAGTACTCGGCCTGGTTGGCGACGCGCGCGTCACCGTTCGGGTAGATGCTCCACGCCATCCAGTCCAGCAGGCGTGCCGCGTACTCGGGCGTGATGTACTTCTGCTCCGGGTCGTAGCCTCTCAACGCCGCCCGCACGGCGCGGTACTGCACCGTGAAGTTGATGTTGGAGAAGTTGTTCGACCCGCCGATCCCGAACTTGGCGCGGTCGTACTGGTTCGCCGTGTAGAAGGGGAAGATCGGGAAGTTGTCGCCGTAGCGGAGGAAGCGGAAGCCGTCGGCGTAGTCGGCGGCGTCCTGCTCGGGGATCAGTCCTTCGGAGTAGATGTCGTAGAGATTCGACTCCTTGGCGGGGATCAGGTCGCGCTCAGCCGCACTGAGCGGGTTGGCGCCGGATCCCGAGGACGCCGCCGCCTGCGCACCGTGAGACGTGCCGGCGAGGAACATCCGCATCTCCTCGCTCCACAGGCGGTCGAGCACTGCGGCCTGGATCTCGTCCGCCTTGCCCTGCACCTCGGCGACCTTCGCCTCATCGGCGCCGGACTGCTGGTAGAGCTGAGCAGCCGCATCGAACGCGCCCCACACATACGCCGACTCCGGACGCTCGATGGTGCGCGCGCCGGGAGCAGAGGCGTTCGTCTTCGGATAGCCGAAGGTGATCGCATCCGAGTCGTTGCCGGGCATGTAGTTCGTGTCGTAGGCGATGAGCTTGTCGTCGTTGCCGTCGTAGTGCTCGAGCTGGCCCACGCCGTCGCCCTCGAAGTACTTCGCGAAGCGCTCCGCGATCGCGGGGCCTCCTCCGTAGACGTTGTACGCCTCGAGGCCGGCGGTGCCGAGGTACTGCGAGTAGTGGTTGTTCCAGCTCGTGTGACCGGGGCTGTCGAGGAACGCGGACGATCCCGACAGCTCGCCGACGTTGAGGATCTGCCCGTACGCGAGGTACGGATTGCGGATCCACTTGGTGTCCTGCAGGTGCATCGGCTGCGTGAGCACGACGGAGTTCTGGTAGAGGTTCACGCCCTCGATCGTGGTCGGATACTGGTACACGTAGCCGGACTCGTTGGTATCGAGTGCGTTGTAGCGCTCACCCCACCAGCGGTAGACGATCGCCTTCTCGATCGCCGCGTCGGGCACGTCGATGTAAGGGATGTCCTGTGCCCACCGCTGGTTGAACTCGGTCACGCCGTCGCGGAACGCCTCGGCCGGGGTCTTGGCGGCATACTCGCGGGCCTCCTGCAGGCCGGCGGGCATGCCCTCGCTGTACAGTGCGCCGACAACGGAGAGTTCGACGGTGCCGCCGGCCGGGACGGTGATCTCGCGGTCGAGGTTCGAGCCCGAGCGCACGAAGCCGGGAGCCTTCAGCGCGATGTCGACTTTCGACCATGCGGTGTCGTTGAGTCCGTTGTTCGAGCCGCTCGTGATGGTGCGGGTGCCGATGAGCTCGTCACCCTCGCCGCCCGCGTCCGTGGTCAGCGGCGAGGCCGCCCGCACCGTGAACGTCTGCGGCGATCCGCCGGGGTTCTGGAACGCGACAGTCGTGACAGCCACATTGTCGTAGGTGATGAACTTCTTCATGTCGGCGACGACGCCGGTCGAGCCGATCGTGTAGCGAGAGGCGGCGTGGCTCGGGGCGTTGAAGCGCTGTGCACCCACTTCGGACACCGTCTGCCCCGGCACGATCACCGAGTAGAACGAGCCGAGGTTGTTCGGCCCGCCTGCGAAGGCCGACCCCGCGAATCCCATCACGTTCCAGTTGCTGCCGCCGCGCATGTAGAGCGAGCGCCCGCGGGTCTGCAGGACGGCGTTGCCCGCAGTGCCGGTCACGCCCAGGATGCGGTCCAGGTAGTAGTCGGTGCCGCCCGCGGCACGATCCTTCTGGAAGATCGCGTCGTGCATGCTGTCGGCAGTCCAGTCCACGCCGGGTACCAGCTTCTGCTCGACTTCGGCAAGGTTCGTGTACGTCGGCTCCCCGATGTCCATCGAGTCCGACTGCCCGTTCGTATACACCCCGACATCGGATTCGTTGCCGGGCACTGGTGCGCCGAACGCGGATGTGGGAACGAACGTGAGCGTGGCGGCCGTCAGCGCGCATATCGTCGCTGCGGCGGCCGCTCTTCTCGTTGACATAGGCGACATCGCCCATCCTCTCCATCGGGGAAACGGGAGACTCGGCGCGCCGCCGTCACCGATCG
Source organism: Microbacterium sp. CPCC 204701 (assembly GCF_004010105.1). Taxonomy (GTDB): domain Bacteria; phylum Actinomycetota; class Actinomycetes; order Actinomycetales; family Microbacteriaceae; genus Microbacterium. Next base: position 6,595 of record NZ_RRYE01000041.1, on the reverse strand, counting down.
GCCGGGGCGAAGTGAGTCGGCGTCAGTAAAGCAGTGGGGAAAGCTCGAGCGCAATGGGTTTCGGAGTTTTCGCTGGTTTCGTCCGGTTCGGCGCGGCGCCGCTTCGAAAACCGTTGCGGCCGGCGGCGCCGTCGTCAACGCACGCTCAGCGTCGCGGGATGGTCGATCCGCGGATGACGAGCCGGACGGGAAGGTGATGGGTTCCCTCGCCGATGTCGACGCCATCGATCGCGTCGAACACGCGCTGCGCCGCCTGGCGTCCGAGCTGCTGCAGGTTGGCGTCGATGCTGGTCAACTCGGGCCGGGAGTTCGTCGACAGCACCTCCCAGTTGTCGTAGCCGATGACCGCGAGGTCAGCGGGCACCTTTCGCCCGAGTTCGCGTGCCGTGTCGAGGACGCCGCGGGCGATCTGATCGGAGCCGCAGAAGATCGCATCGACGTCGGGATGCCGCTGCAGCAGGATCGCCGCCGCGTCGCGGCCCCAATGCTCGGTCCACTCCGAGAACATCGGCTCTCCCACGAGTTCGAGCCCGGCCGCCTGGAGGCCGGACCGCGCGCCGGCGATGCGGTCCTGCGCCGCGGCGTAGGTCGGATCCCCGGTGATGTGCGCGATCCGCGTGCGTCCGCACGCCACCAGGTGCTCGATCGCAAGGCGCCCTCCCGAGTAGTTGTCGGGGGTGAGCGACAGGTCGCTGGGGTCGTCCGACGGCGCGTACGCGTAGACGACCGGCACCGGGATCTCCTGTCCGAGCGACGGCCGAGGGTCGGTCTGCCGGCCCACGACGATGATGCCGTCCACGCGCCGGCTGAGGAGCGCGCGCAGGTGGTGCTTCTCGCGGATCGCGTCGCCGCGGGCGTCGCAGAGGAAGACGTTGACCTGGCCTGCCCCGAACGCGTCCTCGGCGCCCATCAGGATCGGGATCATGAAGCGACCCTCGAGGTCGCTCGTGAGCAGCCCCACCGTGCCGGTCCGCCCGGCGAGGAGGCCCTTGGCCATCGCGTTCGGGGTGAAGGAGAGCGCCTCCGCAGCCTGCAGGACGCGCTGGCGTGTCGTGAACGCGACGTCGTCACGGTTGTTCAGCGCCTTGGACGCGGTCGCGATCGACACACCCGCACGCCGAGCCACATCGGTCAGCGTGGCGGCGCGAGGCCCGTTCTCCTTCGGTGCCACGAGCGCACCTCCTTCGGTACTCAAACGTTATCGACGACCATACTTGACGACCTGAGAGGACCCACGATAGCTTGCTCGAAATGGGTTTCGATCGTTTCGAGAGCCCATCGCACCCCCAAGGTAGCGGGCCGACCCGATCGGCGTCATCCGCTCGATGAAGAGCCAGAGGAGACAGTTGCATGATCACCACCCGACGTCGTGCCGCACTGCGAGCGGCCACGGCCCTCGTCACGGCGGGCGCCCTCATCGGCAGCCTCGCCGCCTGCGCCGCAAGCGGCGGCACACCCGCCCCCGCTGAGTCGATCCCCGCCGAGGGCGTGGACGACGGCTCGACCCTCACACTGTGGACTCGCGCGCCGATGGAGCGTCAGGCCAAGCTGCTCGTCGAGGCGTACAACGAAAGTCACGAGAACCAGGTCGAGCTCACGGTCGTCCCCAATGACGACTACGTCGCCAAGGTCGGTGCAGCGGCCGGCTCGGGCGGGCTTCCCGACCTGTTCGCCGCTGACATCGTCTACGTGCCGAACTGGGTCCAGCAGGGCCTTTTCACCGACATCAGCGCCCAGATCGACGGCCTCGACTACAAGGACTCGATCAACAAGGGGCACCTCTCGGCCGGAACCTACGACGGCAGTGAGCACGTTCTGCCCTTCGTGCTCGACCTGTCGATGCTGATGTGGAACAAGGAGCTCTTCGCCGAAGCGGGTCTCGACCCCGAGGCCGCCCCTGAGACCCTCGCCGAGTTCGCCGACGCCGCCAAGGCGATCCAGGATCTGGGCAAGGACGGCGTCTCCGGTACGTCCGCGGGCCTCAACTGCGGCGGATGCCTGGTCTTCACGTGGTTCCCGACCATCTGGGCCTCGGGTGACCAGGTCATGAACCCCGAGGGGACCGAGTCGCTGCTGGCCGGAGACACCGCGCAAGAGGTCTACTCCACGTGGAGGGACCTCTACGACTCCGGCGCCGTGGCCCCAGGCTCCGCCGACGAGACCGGCGCGACCTGGGTCGCGGGCTTCCAGGAGGGCAACGTCGGCATCATGCCCTACCCCGCGACGCTGCTGTCGAGCCTCGAGTTCGACGCGGGCGTCGCCGGCCTCCCGGGCGTCGACAGCGGCGTCTCGACGTTCGTCGGCGGTGACGGCATCGGCATCTCGAAGGACTCGGCCCTGTCGGCGCAGGCGTGGAACTTCCTCGCGTGGATGATGTCGGAGGACGCTCAGGTGCAGGTGCTGGCGAAGGACGGCAACGCCGTCTCCCGCTCCGACCTCGCGAACAACGAGTACTCGGCCGAAGACCCGCGTCTCGTGACGATCAACGAGGTGGCGGCCGAGGGCGACACCCCCGTTGCGCTGCACTTCCAGCAGGCGTTCAACGCCCCCGGCAGTCCGTGGCTGACGCTGGTGCGCAACGCCGTGATCGAAGGCGCCGACACCGTCGAGGCCGACAACGAAGAGATCTCTGCGGTCCTCGGCCAGTGATCCATCCGGGCGGGGCGCATCCGCGACGATGCGTCCCGCCCGTTCTCTCCCCCGCACACATTCCACCGAAGGAGCGACGTGACCTTCACGACAGCTGCGCGCCGAGCGCCTCGGACGAGCGGCCCGAGCAGGAGCCCCCTGGGCGGTCCCGTCCAGGGCTGGCTCTACGCCGCACCGACCGCCCTGTTCGTAGTGGCCCTGTTCGTCATCCCGCTCGTCCTCGTGCTGCAGATGTCGGCCTCCGAGTGGCCGCTGCTGCGCGGCAACATGGGCCTGAACTTCCCGCAGAACTACGCAGACGCCATCGACCTGCGACTGTTCTGGGAGGCGATCGGCTTCACTCTCACGTACACCGTGATCACCACGGTCCTCCTCATCGGCCTGGGCCTGGGCCTCGCGCTGCTCGTACAGGAGTCGACCGCATGGAAGGGCTTCCTCCGCACGGCGTTCCTCATCCCCAGCGCACTGGGCCTGGCCTCGGCATCCCTCCTGTTCTACGTGCTGTACTCGCCGTTCGCCGGCCCGTTCGCAAACCTCATGGAGTCGTGGGGATTCACCTTGCTCGGCACCCCGGAGGGCGCCCTGTGGTCGACGGTGTTCCTCATCGTGTGGCGTTACGCAGGGTTCTACATGCTTCTGATGCTCGTCGGTCTGCAGGGCATCCCGGACGACGTGTTCGAGGCCGCCCGGATCGACGGCGCTTCGCGCTGGCAGACGTTCCGGCACATCACCGTGCCCCTGCTGCGGCCGACGTTCGCCCTCACGATCGTGCTGTGCGTCACCGGATCGCTCCTGGCGTTCGACCAGTTCTACATCCTCACCAAAGGCGGGCCCGACAACAGCACCATGACCATCGTCCAGCTCATCTACAACGTCGCCTTCCAGGGGCAGAACAACCTCGGCATCGCCGCCGCACTTTCGGTGATCGTGCTGCTGGCCCTCATCGTCATCAACATCGTCCAGCTGCGGGCCTTCCGCCGCCCCGAGGAGGCCTGACGTGACCCTCACCGACACGACCTCCACGCGCACGATCGTCGCGCCCGACTACCGCGGCGACCGGCCGGCCGGCCGGCGCGGCCGCCTCGTGATGGGCATCCCGTACGTCGTCTTCACCGGCGCACTCGCGATCATCTTCCTCTACCCGCTGGTGTGGACGACGGTCTCGTCGTTCAGCCCGCAGGCCGGCTCCGCGCAGACCGACGGATGGGGCATCGGCAACTACATCTCGCTGGCGAACTTCCAGGCCGGGATCTGGGTCTACCTCGGCAACTCGCTGTTCGTGTCGCTGCTGACGGTGGCCCTCACCCTGGTGATCTCGTTCCTCGGCGGATACGCGTTCGCGCGGTTCTCGTTTCCCGGCAAGAACCTGCTGTTCCTGCTGGTGCTGGCGATCCTGATGGTGCCGTACGCGACGCTGCTCATCCCGCTGTACGTGATCCTCAACGCGATCGGCCTGAACAACTCGCTGGTCGGCGTGGCGCTCGTGCTCACGATGTTCCAGCTGCCCTTCTCGATGTTCATGATGCGCATCTCATTCGAGTCGATCCCGCGCGAGATGGACGAGGCGGCGCTCGTCGACGGCTGCAACAGCTTCTCGGCGCTGTGGCGCGTGCTTCTTCCGGCGGTCAAGCCCGGGCTCATCACGGTGGGGCTGTTCGCGTTCCTCACGGCCTGGAACGACTTCATCGCACCGCTGATCCTCATCAACGACACCAACCGGGTGACGCTGCCGCTGGCCGTCGCCAACCTCCGCGGCCAGGTGATGGGCGTCATCGACTACGGCGCCACCGAAGCCGGCGTGGTAGTGCTCGCGCTGCCGTGCGTGGTTCTCTTCCTGGTGCTGCAGCGCCACTACGTCCGTGGATTCATGTCGGGAGCGTTCAAGGGATGACAATGCAGATCACGACCCCGGCGCCGCAGGCGCCGGCCGTTCCCGGCCGCGGCCGGTTCCGCCCGCTCGGGCAGAACGAGGTTCGCATCACCGGCGGGTTCTGGGGCGAACGTCAGGCCGTCAACGGTCGCAACACCCTCGCTCACATCGAGGCCCGACTCGAGTCCGAGGGGTGGCTGCCCAACTTCGACCTCGCAGCCGGCGACGGTCTTCCCGAGCGCCGCCGTGGTCGCGAGTTCTCGGACTCGGAGGTCTACAAGTACCTCGAGGCGCTCGCGTGGGAGATCGGCCGCACGGACGACCCCGCGTTGGAGGAGCGATTCCGCGCGGTGGTCGCACGGGTCGGGCGCGCGCAAGAGGCAGACGGCTACCTCAACACGCATTTCGGGCGACCGGGCCAGAAGCCGCGGTGGAGCGACCTGGAGTGGGGGCACGAGCTGTACTGCGCAGGGCATCTCATCCAGGCTGCCGTCGCACGGGAACGCACCCGGCCCGGCTCCGACGACGGCCTCTTGGCCATCGCCCGGAGCGCCGCAGACCTGGTGTGCGACGAGTTCGGTCCCGGCGGACATGTCAAGATCTGCGGCCACGCCGAGATCGAGGTCGCGCTGGCCGAGCTGTTCCGACTCACCGGCGAGCGTCGGTACATCGATCAGGCACGCGTCTTCGTCGAGCGACACGGCCGCGGCACGCTGCGCGACATCGAGTGGGGGCGCAAGTACTTCCAGGACGACATCGCGGTGCGTGACGCCGATGTGCTGCGCGGGCACGCGGTGCGCGCGAACTACCTCGCTGCAGGCGCGACCGATGTCGCGGTCGAGACGCACGACGCCGCCCTGCTCAAGGCACTGCGCCGGCAGTGGGATCGCACCGCCGCCCGGCGCACCTACATCACCGGCGGCCAGGGGTCGCACCACCAGGACGAGGCGTTCGGCGAGGACTGGGAGCTTCCGCCGGATCGCGCGTACTCCGAGACGTGCGCGGGCATCGGATCGATCATGTTCACGTGGCGACTGCTCCTGGCCAGCGGCGACTCCCGGCACGCCGATCTGATCGAGCGCACGCTGTACAACGTCGTGGCGACTTCACCCGCTCCTGACGGTCGCGCGTTCTATTACGCCAACACGCTGCATCAGCGCGTTCCCGGAACGCCCGCCGATGCCCACGCGACATCGCCGCGCGCGTCGTCGTCGCTGCGGGCACCGTGGTTCGAGGTCTCGTGCTGCCCGCCGAACGTGGCGCGCACCCTGGCGAGTCTCGACGCGTACGTGGCTACGAAGGACGATGACGGAGTCCAGCTGCTTCAGTACGCGCCCTCCATCGTGCGGACGACACTCAGCGACGGGCGGACGGTCGCCTTCGACGTGGCGACCGACTACCCGGCAGACGGACGCGTCACCATCACGATCACCGAGGGTGCCGGCGCACCGTGGACGCTCAGCGCGCGGGTTCCCGACTGGGCCGACGGCGCCGTGCTGCGGGTGGTCACCGCGGATTCGACCCAGCAGCGCCAGGTGCCGAGCGGCCTCGTGGAGGTGCGGCACGGCTTCCGACCAGGAGATCTCGTGGAGCTCGAGCTGCCCATGAAGCCCCGCGTCTCATCGCCCGACGATCGCATCGACGCCATCCGCGGCTGCGTGGCGATCGAGCGCGGGCCGGAGGTGCTGGCACTCGAGTCCGTCGACCTCGAGCCCACCGCTTCTGGTGACATCGCACGCATCGCCGTCGCACCTGGTGCGGTGCCGTTCGAGCGAGACGGCCGCGTGTGGATCGCCGTCGTCCCGCTCGGGCCCTTCGACGACGGATGGCCGTACACCGGCAGCCGGGCGGATGCACCGGGCGCGGCATCCGTCGACGTTCCCCTCGTGCGGTACCACGACTGGGCTCAACGCGGCCCTTCGACGATGCGGGTATGGATCCCCGCCTCGAGCGACTCGGCGCCGCGGGCTGACGCCGGCCTCCCGCTCGGCGACGGCTGGACATAGCCGGCCCCGCGGGTGCCGCTCGTCGCGAGCCCTGCGACAGGTCCCGACGCAGGCAGGCGCTGCCGGACCC
>NZ_RRYE01000409.1 GCF_004010105.1 Microbacterium sp. CPCC 204701 | reverse complement strand
CGCCGAGGAGCAGGTCGCCGTCCTGCACGGCGCCCACGACCGCGTCGACCACGGCGATCTCGGTGCCGCCGGCGAGCAGCACGCCGCGGTCGGCGGGCTGGTCGGGCCACGCCGTGTCGACCGGATGGAACGCCGTCTCGTCGAGCACGACTGCGGTGCGTCCGTCACCGGCGTGGGCGACGTGCACCACCGTCCCGCGCGATGCCACGGCTCCGGCGGGATAGGCGACCCTGGTGCCCGACGCCGGGATCACGAGCCGTCCACCCCCCGCGGGCGCAGCGGCCCGCGCGCGAGAAGATGCTGCGCCGACTGCGCCACGGGGCGCATCGTGACGAGGTCGAGATTGACGTGGCCGGGCGCGTTGAGGGCGTACGCGATGACGTCCGCGACATCGTCGGCGGTGAGCGGATTCTGGACGCCCTCGTAGACCCGCTCGGCCGCGAGGCTGTCGCCGCCGAGGCGGTTGAGCGTGAACTCGGGCGTGTGCACCATGCCGGGTGCCACCTCGATCACACGAATCGGCTCGCCGTTGAGCTCGAGGCGCAGCACGTGGGCGAGCATGCCCTCGGCGGCCTTGGCCGCGTTGTAGCCCGCACCGCCCTGATACGGCGTGAACGCGGCGGTCGAGGTCACGAACAGCGTGTCGGCGTGACCGTCGGATGCCGCAGCCCGGCGCAGCTGCGGCAGCAGCGCAGCCACGAGGCGCTGGGCCGACAGCACGTTCACATCGAACATCCACTGCCAGTCCTCGACGCGCCCGTCCTCGACGCGCTCGGTGCCGCGGGCGCCGCCGGCGACGTGCACGAGCGCGTGGACGGGGCCCGACTCGGCGAGGAACCCGGTGAGCGCTTCGACGTCGGCGTCGGAGGTGAGGTCTGCGGCGAACGCCACCGCACCGGTCTCGGCTTGGAGCTGTGCAAGCCGTTCGGCGCGCCGCGCCACCGCCACGACATCCCATCCGCCGGCGCGCAGCGCACGCACCGCCGCCTCACCGATCCCCGAGCTCGCTCCGGTCACCACAGCACGTCTGGTCGCCATGTCTCCACGCTACCGACCGTCGGGGCAGGATCGTTACGTCACATTTCCCTCGCGTTGTTGACAGCGGCGCCGGATCGTACTGTCGAACACGGCTGGCGGCGAGTGCCCCGGCATCCGATCCCGCAGGAGCACGCACATGTCCGCACCCGAGAACTGGCGATTCGAGACCAAGCAGATCCACTCGGGAGCTCAGCCCGACCCGGTGACCAAGGCCCGCGCGACGCCGATCTACCAGACGACGTCCTACGTCTTCGACAGTGCCGACCACGCTGCGAACCTGTTCGCGCTGGCTGAGTTCGGCAACATCTACACGCGCATCCAGAACCCGACCCAGGCGGTCGTCGAGGAGCGCCTGGCGGCGCTCGAGGGCGGCACCGGCGCGCTCCTCGTCGCGAGCGGCCAGGCGGCCGAGACCTTCGCGATCCTCAACATCGCGCAGGCGGGCGACCACTTCGTCTCGTCGAGCTCGATCTACGGCGGCACCTACAACCTGTTCAAGTACACCCTCGCCAAGCTCGGCATCGAGGTCACGTTCGTCGAGAACCAGGACGACCTCGAGGAGTGGCGCCGCGCCGTCCGCCCCAACACCAAGCTCTTCTTCGCCGAGACCATCGGCAACCCGAAGATCAACGTGCTCGACATCCGCGGCGTCGCCGACGTGGCGCACGAGGCGGGCGTGCCGCTCATCGTCGACAACACGATCGCGACCCCGTACCTCATCCGCCCGTTCGAGCACGGCGCCGACATCGTGGTGCACTCGGCGACGAAGTTCCTCGGCGGCCACGGCACCGTGATCGGCGGGATCATCGTCGACGGCGGATCGTTCGCGTGGTCGCAGAACCTCGAGAAGTTCCCGGGACTGACCGAGCCCGACCCCTCGTACCACGGCGCTTCGTACACGACGGCGGTCGGCGACGGGCTCGCCTACATCATCAAGGCGCGCGTGCAGCTGCTGCGCGACCTCGGGTCCGCGATCTCTCCGCAGAGCGCGTGGCTGCTCATCCAGGGCATCGAGACGCTGTCGCTGCGCATCGAGCGCCACGTGCAGAACGCACAGGAGATCGCGGAGTGGCTCGAGAACCAGGCCGACGTGGCCTCGGTGAACTACTCGGGCCTGCCCACGTCGCCGTGGTACGCCGCCGCCAACACCTACGCGCCGAAGGGCGTCGGTGCGGTGCTGTCGTTCGAGCTCAAGGGTGGCGTCCAGGCCGGGCGCGAGTTCGTCAACTCGCTGACCCTCTTCAGCCACCTCGCCAACATCGGCGACGTCCGCTCGCTCGTGATCCATCCCGCGTCGACGACGCACTCGCAGCTCTCTCCCGAGCAGCAGCTCACCACCGGCGTGACGCCCGGCCTGGTGCGCCTCTCGGTCGGTCTCGAGAACATCGACGACCTCAAGGCCGACCTCGAGCAGGCCCTCGCCGCCGCGCGCCGCGTGTCGGAGGCCGCTCGCGCCTGAGCCCGTCGACGGGCACCCGATGCCCCGGCCCCG
>NZ_RRYE01000408.1 GCF_004010105.1 Microbacterium sp. CPCC 204701 | reverse complement strand
GGTGGTGGGCGACCGGCCCGCGCACGAGTGGGCCGGCGATCCGCGCACGCGCGAGGTGATCGCGGGGCTTCTCGGCGACCTCGACTGGGACGGCCCGGTCACCGGCCTCTCGGGCGGGCAGCGCCGCCGCGTGGCGCTGGCCGCGCTCCTCGTCGGCGACCACGACGTGATCTTCCTCGATGAGCCGACGAACCACCTCGATGTCGAGGCGATCGCATGGCTCGCCGCGCACGTCAAGCGGCGCTGGCCGGCGAACCAGGGCGGACTTCTCGTGGTGACGCACGACCGCTGGTTCCTCGACGAGGTGTGCACCGCGACGTGGGAGGTGCACGACCGCATCGTCGAGCCGTTCGAGGGCGGGTACGCGGCGTACATCCTGCAGCGGGTCGAGCGCGATCGGCAGGCCGCGGCGATCGAGGCCCGCCGTGAGAACCTCGCGCGCAAGGAGCTCGCGTGGCTGCGCCGCGGTGCGCCTGCGCGCACGTCGAAGCCGAAGTTCCGCATCGATGCCGCGAACGCGCTCATCTCGGACGTCCCCGAGATCCGCGACAAGACCGAGCTGCAGTCGCTCGCGGTCTCGCGGCTCGGCAAGGACGTCGTCGACCTCCTGGACGCCTCTGTGTCGTACGACGGGCGCGAAGTGCTGCATCCGGTGGAATGGCGCGTCGCGCCGGGGGAGCGCACCGGCATCCTCGGTGTCAACGGCGCGGGCAAATCCACGCTGCTCGGGCTCGTCTCGGGCGACGTCGAGCCCACCTCGGGCCGGGTCAAGCGCGGCAAGACGGTCAAGGTCGCGACCCTGTCGCAGCGACTCGACGAGCTCGAGGACCACCTCGACGACCCGGTGCGCGTCGTCATCTCGAGCCTGCGCACGACGTACACGTTCGGTGCGGGCTCGAAGGCACAGGAAGTCACGCCCGGCCAGCTGCTCGAGCGCATGGGCTTCCAGAGCGCGCAGCTCTCGACGCCGGTCAAGGATCTCTCGGGCGGGCAGAAGCGCCGGCTGCAGCTGCTGTTGATCCTCCTCGAGCAGCCCAACGTGCTGATCCTCGACGAGCCCACGAACGACCTCGACACCGACATGCTCGCCGCGATCGAGGATCTCCTCGACTCGTGGCCGGGCACGCTCCTCGTCGTCTCGCACGACCGCTACTTCATCGAGCGGGTGACCGACCAGCAGTACGCGATCCTCAGCGGTCACCTCCGCCACCTCCCCGGCGGCGTCGACGAGTACCTGCGACTGCGCGAGCGGGAGCGCTCAGCGCACGAGACCGCGAAGGCGACGAATGCCGCGGCTGCAGCATCCGCCGCCCCCGCGTCGTCGCTGAGCGGCGCCGACCTGCGGGCCGCGCAGAAGGAGGTCACGGCGCTCGAGCGGCGCCTCGAGAGACTCGAGGTCCAGATCACCGCCGCCCGCACGGCGCTGGCCGACCACGATCAATCCGACTACGTCGGCCTCGGCGCCGAGATGGCGAAGATCGCCGAGCTCGAGAAGGAGCGCGACGGCGTCGAGGAGCGCTGGTTCGAGCTCACCGAGCAGCTCGGCTGACTCCGCCACAGCGAAAGCGGCGGGTCGGATCGGGGGATCCACGGCGTCGTGCGCCGATCCGCACGATCGAGCCCGGCGCTTTCACGCGGTGGTGTCGAAGCCGAGGCTGAGCTTGCGGAGAAGACCCGCGAGGCGCTCGCGGTCGGCGCGCGACAGGGCGTCCAGCAGCAGGGCCTCGGCGTCGACGAGGCGCGTGATCGCGGCGTCCACCCGGATCCTCCCCTCATCCGTGAGGGTGACCAGGATGCTGCGGCCGTCGCCGGGGTCGGCCTCGCGGCGCACCAGGCGGCGGCCGACGAGCCGGTCGATGCGGTTGGTCATCGTGCCGCTCGAGACGAGGGTCTGCTGCAGCAGCTGCTTGGGGCTCAGCTGGAACGGCTCGCCCGCGCGGCGGAGCGCCGACAGCACATCCCACTCCCACGACTCGAGCTCGCTGCGGCGGAACGCGTCGCGCCGCGCGCGGTCGAGGTGGCGCGACAGACGGTCGACGCGCGAGAGCACGCCCAGCGGCGAGAAGTCGAGATCGGGGCGCTGCGTCGTCCACGCCTCGACGATGCGGTCCACCTCGTCGCTCTGCGCCGTCATGTCCCCATTATCGGGTCGCACGACGCTTCGACCGGCGCAGCGACCGGTCCGGCGCTTCGACGGGCTCAGCGACCGGATGCGGTCTGGCAGACTTGACGGGCGGCTTCCGGGGTTCCAGACGGCCGCGGTCCGCCGTGGTGTAATGGCAGCACGACAGCCTTTGGAGCTGTGAGGTCTAGGTTCGAGTCCTGGCGGCGGAGCATGACCGAGACCTCCACCTCCTCCCGTCTGGCCGTCGTCGTCCTCGCAGCGGGCCAGGGCACGCGGATGAAGTCGCGTCTGCCCAAGGTGCTGCACCCGATCGGCGGCCGCCCACTGGTCGGGCACGTGCTCGACACCGCGCTGGCGCTTCAGCCTGAGCGGGTCGTCGTGGTCGTCCGCCACGAGCGCGACCTCGTCGCCGGT
>NZ_RRYE01000407.1 GCF_004010105.1 Microbacterium sp. CPCC 204701 | reverse complement strand
CGCCCCGTGGCGGGCGGGCGCGGTGCCTACGTCTCGTTCGCGATGCCCGACCGGCCCGAGCTTCGCGCCCTCGTCGAGGCCGCGGCCGACCGCGCCGCGGAGCTGTGGGCGGCCAACCGCGGCCTCGGGTAGACGGATGCCGCGCGGCGCGGCATCCGTCACCCCCGCACCGATCCGGAGTTCGGACTTTCGCGAGGTTTTCCGGAGCGGAACGCACTCGATGCCCCGGAGAAAGGTGGATTCTCCGATTTCCGGATCCGTGAAACGCCGGCGTCAGCCGCCATAGACGTTGTGGTCGACGACGTGCATCGCCCGTGCGGCGTCGGTGATGCTGCCCGACAGCGACGGGTACACCGCGAACACGCGCGACACCTGGTCGACGGTGAGACGCCGCTCGACGGCGATCGCGATCGGGTAGACGAGTTCCGACGCGCGCGGAGCCACGACGACGCCGCCGACGACCGTGCCGCTACCCTCGCGGGCGATGAGCTTGACGAAGCCGTCCTTGACGCCCATCATCTTCGCGCGCGGGTTCGCCGCGAGCGGCAGCTTGTGCACGACGCCGTTGATGAGGCCGTCCTCGATGTCCTTCTCCTGCCATCCGATCGTGGCGATCTCGGGCGCAGTGAAGATGTTCGACGCGATGCGGCGGCGCTCGAGCGGGATGACGACATCGCCGAGCGCATGGAACACCGCGGTGCGTCCCTGCATCGAGGCGACCGAGGCGAGCGGCACGAACGTCGTGCAGTCTCCTGCGGCGTAGATGTTCGGCACCGACGTGCGCGCGACACGGTTCACCTGGATGTGGCCGGACTCGGTCATCTGAACACCCGCCTCTTCGAGGCCGATGCCTGCGGTGTTGGGGATCGAGCCGACCGCCATGAGGCAGTGGCTCCCCTCGACGATGCGGCCGTCCGACAGCGTCACGACGACCGCGTCACCGGTGTGCTCGACCCGCTCGGCGCGCGACTTCGACAGCACCGTCATGCCGCCGCGCTTGAACACGCGCTCGAGCACGGCCGCGGCATCCTTGTCTTCCCCGGGAAGCACCTGGTCGCGGCTCGACACGAGCGTGACCTTCGCGCCGAGGTTCATATAGGCGCCGGCGAACTCGGCACCCGTCACGCCCGACCCCACCACGATGAGGTGCTCGGGCAGCGCGGACATGTTGTACAGCTGCGTCCACGTGAGGATGCGCTCGCCGTCGGGCCTGGCGGTCGGCAGCTCCCGCGGCGACGATCCCGTCGACACCACGAGCGTGTCGGCCTCGATCCGGTCGAAGTCGGTGCCGCCGGGGCCGGTCGAGACCACGACCGCGTTATCGCCCTCGAGCCGCCCGTGACCTGAGATGATGCGGACGCCGGCTTCGACGAGCGACGCCCGCATGTCGTCGGACTGCTGTCGGGCGAGCGTCAGGAGACGCTTGTTGACGGCGCTGAGGTTGATCGCGATCTCGGGCTTGAGGGGCCTGCCGTCCTTGCCCTTCGCGAACAGCTGCACGCCGAGGTCGCCGGCACCGGCGATCGCCACGGCGGCGTCGGCGGTCGCGATCAGCGACTTCGACGGCACGACGTCGGTGATGACCGCGGAGCCGCCGATCCCCGCCCGCTCCACGACGGTGACCTCCGCCCCGAGCTGCGCGCCGGCCAGTGCCGCCTCGTAGCCTCCGGGTCCGCCTCCGATGATGGCGACGGTCTGCGTGCGCTCGAAGCTGATCGACATGGGTTCCATTCTCCCCTGCCGGATGCCTCGGCCACGACACACGCACGGCTCGGGCCCACGCCGGCCGGGCGCCGCGCGGGGTGCGACACCCCCGGGCACGCGCCCACTGGCTCTCGCGCCCCCGCGCTCCTAGAGTGATCCGCATGTCAGACACGACCGGCAACCCGCTCGACGACCCCGCCGCCGACCCGTTCGAGGTCGCTGCTGCCGCGGCCGAGGACATCACCCGCATCACGGGCGTCGACCGCCACGACATCGCCCTGACCCTCGGCAGCGGCTGGGGCAGGGCCGGCGAGATCCTCGGCGAGACCACGGCATCGTTCCCGGCCACCGAGGTCACCGGCTTCAGCGCCCCCGCGCTGGCCGGGCACGTCGGCACCCTCCGCAGCGTCGTGACACCCAAGGGCCGCCGCGTGCTCGTCATCGGCGCCCGCACGCACTTCTACGAGGGCCACGGGGTGCGTCGCGTGGTCCACAGCGTGCGCACCGCCGCGGCGGCCGGTGCACGCACGATGGTGCTGACCAACGGCGCGGGCGGCATCAAGCGCACCTGGAAGCCGGGTCAGCCGGTGCTCATCAGCGACCACATCAACCTCACCGGAGCATCGCCGCTCGAAGGCGCGACCTTCATCGATCTGACCGACCTGTACTCGATGCGCCTGCGCGATCTGGCGCGCACCATCGATCCGTCACTGGACGAAGGCGTGTACTGCCAGTTCCGCGGACCCCAGTACGAGACCCCCGCCGAAGTGCACATGGCCAAGACGATCGGGGGCCACATCGTCGGCATGTCGACCGCGCTCGAGGCGATCGCGGCGCG
>NZ_RRYE01000406.1 GCF_004010105.1 Microbacterium sp. CPCC 204701 | reverse complement strand
GCGGCGCTGCCCGGACTCTCGGCGGTCGACCCGCGCTGGATCGCCGAGCCCGCGATCGCCGTCCGCGCCGTCGGCGAGGGACTGCGCGCGCTGCACGACTCACTGCCCATCGAAGACTGCCCGTTCGACTGGGGCGTGCCCTCGCGCATCGCGAATGCCGCGGACCGCGGCGAGCGCGTTCCCGATGCGCTGCGCGAGCCGCCCGCGATCGACCGGCTCGTCGTGTGCCACGGCGACGCGTGCTGCCCCAACACGCTGATCGGCGACGACGGTCGCTGGAGCGGCCACGTCGACCTCGGCGGGCTCGGCACGGGCGACCGCTGGGCCGACATCGCCGTAGCGTCGATGTCGACGGCGTGGAACTATGGCGAGGGATGGGAGGACGCCCTCATCGAGGCGTACGGGGTCGAACCCGACCGCGAGCGCCTGTCGTACTACCGAGACCTCTGGAACGCGACATGACCACCATCACCGGCACCGTGACGAAGATCGACGGAGAACCCCACCTCGTGATCCTGCGGCGATTCCGCGCGAGCGCCGACGAGGTGTGGCGCGAGCTGACCGAGTCCGAGCGCCTCGAGCGCTGGATCGGCCGCTGGGAGGGCGACCCCGCGACCGGGCACGTCACGTTCCACATGACGGCGGAGGGGGCGGATGCCGAGCCCGAGGAGTACACGATCCTCGAGTGCGACCGTCCGCGCCGCTTCGCGGGCGACACCTCGCAGGGCGAGGGCTCGTGGCACCTGTGGTTCGAGCTGGCCGAGGAATCCGCCGGCGACACCGTTCTCACCTTCGGGCAGCGGCTGAACCCCGGTGAGGACGTCGGCTCGATCGGCCCCGGCTGGGAGTACTACCTCGACCGCCTCGTCGCAGCCCAGGCGGGGCTCGACGCCGAAGACGTGCAGTGGGACGACTATTTCCCGGCGCTCCAGGCGCCGTACGAGCGGCTGGTCGCCGCGGACTGAGGTACGCGCCCGCTGTCACGCCTCGGGGACGCTTCGTCTCGCTCGTTCCTCGCTCGGTCGACGCACGGAGCCACGCCCGGGCTCACGCGCCCGGCCCGAGGACGAAGTTCCACGTGTTGAAGACGACGGATGCCGCGACCGCCGTGAGCGCGATCGCGAGGCCGATCGCCATCAGCACCCACTCGCGTCCGCCGAAGCGCGACTCGCGCGCCCAGGTGCGCCGCACCGGCGCGCCGAAACCGCGCGCCTCCATCGCGGTGGCGAGCTTGGCGCCGCGCCGGATCGACAGGACCAGGAGAGCGAACGCCATGCCCAGGAATCGACGGAGGCGGCCTCGATCGGCGACGCCCCGCGCGCGCCGCGCGAGCTCGAGCGCGCGCCAGTCGTCGACGAACAGCCCGACCATCCGCAGGCCTGCCAGCGCTCCGAGCACGAACCGCGCCGGCAGGTGCACGACCTGCGCGAGCCCGTCGGCGAGGTCGGTCGGGTCGACGGTCACGAACAGCACGACCGACGGCAGCGCGATCGCCAGCACCCGCAGCATCGTGGCGAGGGCGAGCTCGAGCGATCCGTCGCTCACATGCACGACGAACCAGTCGACGTAGACGGCTCCGGATGCCTCGCCGTACAGCGCGATCGTGAGCCCGGTGAGTGGCGCGGCCAGCCACACCGGCCACGTGCGCGCCCAGAACTCCCGCCACCCGAGACCCGCGAACGGGATCAGCACGAACTCGAGGGCGAGCGCGACCGCCGCAGAGAGCCAGTCGAGGGTGAGCACGAGCGGGATCGCGATGAGCGCGCTCGCGCCGAGCTTCGCGACGGGGTTGATCCGGGCGACCGTCCCGGTGCGCGCGCGGGAGTCGAGCAGGGTCATGCGGGCGACCTCCCGAGCTCGAACCGCTCGGCGTGGAGCGCTTCGACCACGTCGAGGTCGTGGGTGATCGCGACGATCGCCGAACCACCCCCGCCGCCGATGTCACCGTCGCGCAGGCGCGCCAGCAGCCCGACGAGCTCCGCCCACGTGCGGGCGTCCTGCCCGAACGTGGGTTCATCGAGCACCAGCACGCGCGGCGCGGTCGCAAGGGCCGCCGCGACCGTGAGCCGCCGCTTCTCGCCCCCCGAGAGCGTGTAGGGGTTCGCGGCGGCGAGCCGGTCGAGCCGCAGCCGCTCCAGCAGCTCGTCCACGCGGTTGGTGATGTCGGCCTCCGTCCGCCCGAGGGCGCGCGGCCCCACCTCGAGCTCTTCGCGCACGGTGCGCGCGAGAAGCTGATGCTCGGGGTCCTGGAACACGGTGCCGATGCGGGTGAGCAGCTGCCGCGACGACCAGCGGATCGGCGTCGCTCCCGCTCCCGACGCAAGATCGGCGGATGCCTCGACCCGCCCCGCGGCGGGAGGCAGCAGTCCGGCGAGGGTGAGGCCGAGGGTGGACTTGCCGGAGCCGTTCGGTCCGGTGATCGCCAGCGCCGTACCCGCTCGCACGTCCAGATCGATGCCTCGCGCGACCGGGTGGCCCTTCACGCGCTCGACCGCGAGATCGCGCGCGCTCAGCAGCGGACCGCCGCCGCCCGAGCGTGGCGGCG
>NZ_RRYE01000405.1 GCF_004010105.1 Microbacterium sp. CPCC 204701 | reverse complement strand
CCGGCGACTCGCTCACCGCAGGGGTCGCGGCGGGCATGGCTCGGGGCGAGAGCCCTCGCGCGGCCATCGTGACCGGCGCCGCGGCGGGGGCGCTGAACGTGACCCGCCATGGTCTCGGCACCGGCGACGCCGCGGTGATCGAGAAGCTGCGCGACGCCGTCAGGATGCGCGAGATCTCGGACGACTCGGAGGCCGGCGTCGACCAGACAGTCATGGGCCACGTC
Organism: Microbacterium sp. CPCC 204701; assembly: GCF_004010105.1. Classification (GTDB taxonomy): domain Bacteria; phylum Actinomycetota; class Actinomycetes; order Actinomycetales; family Microbacteriaceae; genus Microbacterium. Next base: position 2,327 of record NZ_RRYE01000405.1, on the reverse strand, counting down.
AGTCCCGACGGACTCGCCGCTCTGGCCGGCCCCGACGAGGAGGACCGCGGATGACCCGCGCGCTGATCACGAACGACGACGGCATCGACGCACCGGGACTGCACGTGCTCGCGCGCGCGGCGCTGGACGCGGGCTTCGACGTGACCGTGGCCGCTCCCGCCCGGCAGTCCAGCGGTACGAGCGCCTCGATCGTCGCGGCCGAGGAGGACGGCCGCATCGCGATCGAGCGCCGCGAGCTGCCCGGGCTCGACGGTGTTCCCGCCTATGCGGTGCGTGGCGGACCGGGTCTGGTCACCCTTATCGCGGCGCACGGCGCCTTCGGCGACCCCGCCGACGTCGTGCTGTCGGGGGTGAATCACGGCGCGAACGTGGGCCGCGCCATCCTCCACTCCGGAACGGTCGGGGCGGCGCTCACCGGCGGGCTCAACGGCGCCTGGGGCGTCGCCGTGTCGCTCGACGTCGGAATGAACCCCGCGGAGTTCCACTGGGATGCCGCAGCCGCCGCCGCGATCGCACTGCTGCCCTTTCTCTTCGAGCGCCCGCGCGGCACGGTCATCAACGTCAATGCGCCGAACCGGCCCGAGCACCGCGGGGTCGTGGAGGCCGCGCTCGCCCCGTTCGGCATCGTGCAGACGACGCTCACCGAGCGCCACTCCACCCACATCCGGCTCGCGGTCGAGGACCTCCCCAACCTCCCGGAACCCGGAAGCGACGCGGCGCTGCTCGCCGAAGGCTGGGTGACCCTCACCGGCATCGATCCGGTGTCGCAGGTGCCGCTCGGCTACGACGGCGCCGCGGCATCGGCTCCTCCGGCCGCAGAGCGCACACGACGAAGGCCGCCCCACACCGTGGGGCGGCCCTCCAAGAATGTTCTGCGCGATTGAACGCTGGCTGCGATGCCTTATCGACGGAGACCGAGGCGCTCGATGAGCGAGCGGTAACGGTTGATGTCGATGTCCTGGAGGTAGCCCAGGAGACGGCGGCGCTGACCGACGAGCAGGAACAGCCCACGACGCGAGTGGTGGTCGTGCTTGTGCTCCTTGAGGTGCTCGGTGAGGTCCTTGATGCGCTGCGTCAGCATCGCGACCTGCACCTCGGGGGATCCGGTGTCACCGGGGTGCGTCGCGTACTCTTCGATGATCGCCTTCTTGACGTCTGCTTCCAGTGCCATAGGTGATCCCCTCTCTGCTTGTTGCGCGGTGCCCGTCACCCGATGTGCGAGCTCTCTTTCTCCGCGGCCGATCCAACGGCAACCTCAAGAGTCTACCAGCCGCGAGGCGGCACGTGCGAACCATGGCCCGCTCCGGCCCGGGTGCCCGTTCCGTAGCAGGGCGGTCGCGTATGAGCGGATTTCGGACGTCGCACACCGGCGCCGGGATCGACGACGGATGCCGAGCCTAGAGTGGGCGCGTGACCTCGACCGACACCCTGCCTGATGCACGCACGACCGCCTCCGGGTGGATCGCGACGCAGTTCGTGCTGGCCGGCGTCGTGTGGGGATCGAGCTTCCTGTTCATGAAGGTCGCGCTCACGGGCATCTCGCCGGCGCAGGTGGCCTGGACGCGCATCGTCCTGGGAGCCCTCACCCTGGGGGCGATCGTACTGGTGCGCCGCGAAGCGCTCTCGCGCGACCTCCGCGTCTGGGGTCACCTCGCGGTGCTGGGCCTCAGCTTCTGCGTCATCCCGTTCCTGCTGTTCTCGTGGGCGCAGCAGCACGTCACCTCGGGCGTCGCCAGCATCTTCAACGCCACGACGCCCATCATGACGGCGGTCATGGCGTGGCTGGTCTTCCGGGTCGAGCGTCTCCGGGGGCTGCAGATGCTCGGGATCGGTCTCGGCATCGCGGGGATCGTCGTGATCATCGCCCCGTGGCAGGGCCTGTCGCTGGGCGGGAGCCTCGTTCCCCAGCTGGCGATCCTCGGAGCGACCGCGAGCTACGGGTTCAGCCTCGCGTACATGCGTCGTTTCGCATCGAACACGGGCATGTCGGCGCTCGCGTTCACGTTCGGCTACATCGCGATGGCGGGCGTTGTGATGGCTCTGCTGACGCCGTTCCTCGTGCTCACGCCGGTGCGGCTCGACGCCCCGATCGTCGTGAGCCTCGTGCTTCTCGGATGCCTCGGCACCGGCATCGCGTACGTCTGGAACCAGAACACGGTGCGCGCGTGGGGGCCGACGCGTGCGTCGACTGTGACCTACATCACCCCTGTCGTCGGGGTCGTGCTGGGCATCGTGATCCTCGGCGAGACGATCTCGTGGAACGAGCCGGTCGGCGCTCTCATCGTGTTCCTCGGCATCCTGCTGGCGCAGGATCGGCTGCGCCGGCG
>NZ_RRYE01000404.1 GCF_004010105.1 Microbacterium sp. CPCC 204701 | reverse complement strand
CGCCGCGGCCGGACCCCACGAAGCCCGCGCCCGCTCCTGGACCGTGGATGCCGTTCACGCCGGCTCCGCCGCCGGGTTCCGGCGTCGGGTCGCTCGCCCCCGTCGCGCCGTTCCCGCCGCTGGCGCTCACGCCCGCACCCGCCGCGTTCGGGCGGGTCTATCCCACGAACCCGTGGATCTACAACGACCTGCCGGGCACCCGCTTCCTCGATGGCCGCGCCGACGCCCGGGGTCGGGTGGCTCGCCTGCACATGGGGATCGACGCCCAGGGCGGCGTCAATCAGCCGATCTTCGCGGTCGCGGCCGGCACCGTCATCGACGGCACGTGGGGGACGAGCACGCGCGATCGCCACGGCTACGGCAACCAGGTGCGGATCGCGCACCCCGACGGCTTCGCGACGCGGTACGCCCACTTCGCTTCGGCGCCGCTCGTGCAGCTCGGCGATCACGTCGAAGCGGGGCAGCTCATCGGCTACATGGGCGGGAGCCAGCGCGGCGATCTCGAACGGCTCGACCGCCATCTGCACTTCGAGGTGACCAAGGACGGGCAGCACGTCGACCCCATCGCCTTCCTCGGCGGCGCGAGCACCGCGGAGGCGTCAGGCCCGGCAGCACCGGCCGCCGTCACGGCGGCCGACACCCGGCTGCTGTACGAGGTCCGGCCGAAGGGCGATGGCGGATACGCCTCGATCTCGACCGGGGTCACCGTCGGCTCCGACATCTTCGCCGCGGTCGACCTGGGCGGCGAGACCGCCACCGTGATGGTGAGCGAGCACGGGATGCTGAACCAGATCGCCGTCGTGGACGGCGCGTGGACCAAGACGCCCACGGGATTGGCGCTGGACGCCACGAGCATCTCGGGCGCCGACACCGGCACGGGGTATCCCGAGCTCTTCGCCGTGGAGGGCGGCAAGCTGTTCCACATCGCCCGCGGCGACGCCGGATGGGTCAAGACCTGGACCGGCCACGAGTTCTCGGGCACGGTGAGCACGGTCGCTCTGCCGGGGGGCCGGCTGCACGCGATGCTCCAGCAGGCCGGCTACCTCTATCACCTCGCGCCAGCCGAGGGCGGGCTCTGGAACATCTCCGACACGCGGCTCGAGGTCGGGGCCCACGTGGACGCCGTCTATGTCGACGGCCCCGCGCCCGAGGCCATGACGGCGATCGACGGCGAGGTGTTCCGGATCACCCGGGGCGAGGTCGCCTGGGACGCCCAGTCCACCGGCCTGTCGGCGACCGGGCCGCTCGCCGCCGCGTACGCAGGCGGCGGCTGGCCCCTCGCGCTGAGCGCCGAGGACGGCGTGCTCGGCGTGACCCGCGTGACCGACCGCGTGTGGACCCGGTACGCGTACGACCTGCAGGCTCCCGGCCCGATCGACGCCGTGGTGCTCGACGGGCGCGACGCCGTCCTCTACTCGATCGGATGAGCGACCCGCGCCGATCCGCCCCCACCGTCCTCTCACACCGCCACACCCGGAGGTTCCGCGTGCGCTCCCGAGTCCTCGCCGCCCTTTCAGCCGCCGCCGTCACCACGGCGCTCCTCGCCGGATGCACCGCGACCGACGACGGGACGACCGAGGTCGAGGCGGCGCCCACCGTCGACCTCTGTGCGATGGCGGCTCCGTCGGGAACGGTGTCGGACGGCATCGTGGTCGAGGGCGAGGTCGGGTCCCCGGCATCCGTCACCTTCGCGGGACCGCTGACGATCCCGGCCACGGAGCGCACCGTGGTCGTCGAGGGCGACGGCGAGAAGCTCGATGGGTCGAGCCTCGTCGACTACGCGGCGACGGTGTTCGACGCCGCCAGCGGCGCGCTGCTGCGTGCGCAGGGATACGAGGGCGAGACCGGACTGCCGATCCCCGCAGCCGCGATCGGACCGTTCCTGGGCTGCGCCACCGTCGGCTCGCGCCTCGTCGTCGCGGTGCCTGCGACAGATCAGGAGGCCGCGAGCGTGTGGGTGCTCGACGTGCTGAGCTCTCGGATCGCCCGTGCGACCGGCGTCGATCAGACACACATCGAGGGAATGCCGACGGTCGAGCTCGCCGAGAACGGGGCTCCGGCCGTGACAATTCCCGACGCGGAGCCGCCCGCCGAGACGGAGGTCGCGGTGCTGAAGCAGGGCGACGGCCCCGTCGTGGAGCCCGGCGACACCGTCATGCTGCACCACACCGGCGTGCGCTGGTCGGACGGCTCGGTCATCGACTCGACGTGGGCCACCGGCGCGCCGGCGACCATCGTGACGACCGAGGCCGTGCGGGGCTACCAGCAGGGGCTCGAGGGTCACACGATCGGCTCGCAGGTGCTCGTGGTCATTCCCCCCGGCCAGGCGTACGGCGAGGGCGAGATCAACGACGAGGACCTCACCGGCGAGACGATCGTCTTCGTCGCCGACCTGCTCGACGTCCTGCCCGCCGCGTAGCGCTGGGGGTCAGGCGATGCCGGCGCCCTGCTCGGCACGCCGCAGGAAGCGCCCCGAAGGGCCGCTCCGATCGGGCACGTCCGCCACCTGGGCAGTCGGCAGGGCCGCGAGCGCGCCGGCCGCAGCGGCCGCGCGGGC
>NZ_RRYE01000403.1 GCF_004010105.1 Microbacterium sp. CPCC 204701 | reverse complement strand
CGCGCCGCATCCTTCCCGCCTCGTTCGCGGTGCTGATCCTCTCGGTGATCGCCGCGCTCATCTGGTACCCGCCGCTGCTCATGGCAGACGTCTGGGCCGGGGCCGTCGCGACCGCGCTGTACGTGCCGAACTACTTCTTCGCCGCCGCCGACGCGGACTACCTCGCCGAGGTGTCGACGCCGTCGCTCTTCCAGCACTATTGGTCGCTGGGCGTCGAGGAGCAGTTCTATCTGCTGTGGCCGGCGCTGCTCGCCCTCGCGTGGGCGCTGGCGCGGACGCGGCGCGCCCTGGTCGTCGTCCTGGTGACGGTGGTGGTGACCTCCTTCGCGCTGTGCATGTGGCTGACATTCCAGTCGCAGCCGTGGGCCTTCTTCTCGCTGCCGACGCGAGCGTGGGAGCTCGGCGTCGGCGGCCTTGTCGCAGTGGTGCTGCAGCGCCGGACGCGGGCGATCCCCGAGCGCTTCGCGCCGCTGCTCGGGTGGGCCGGCATCGCGGCGGTCGCGGCATCCGTCGTGTTCTTCTCGTCCGAGACGCTCTTCCCTGGGGCTGCCGCAGCGCTTCCGGTGCTGGGTACGGCAGCCGTGATCGCGGCGGGCGAGACCGCGGGCGGACCGACACGGTTGCTCTCGCTGCCGGCGATGACGTTCGTCGGGCTGATCTCGTACTCGCTGTACCTCGTGCACTGGCCGGCGCTCGTGCTGCCGGAGGCCGCGATGCCCGGGCGGCTGCCGGTGTGGGTCACGCTGCTCATCGCGGTGGCGTGCGTGCCGGTTGCGTGGCTGCTCTACCGGTACGTCGAAGACCCGATCCGCAAGGCACCCCTGCTCACGAAGGCGCGCGGGCGTGTCACCCTCGCCGGAGCGGCCGCCGGATCGGTCGCGTGCCTCGCCGTCGCGACCGGGGCGTTCGCGCTCGCCGACACCCGCCAGCTCAACGTCGAGCAGGTGGCGGCCGAGACGGTCGTCACCGACTCGCCGCGCGGCACCGACTACGTACCGGCGAACCTCGATCCCGAGCTGCGCGAGGCGCGCGAGAGCCTCCCGGAGATCTACGACGACGGCTGCAACCGCGGGACGGGCGTGACGGAGGCCGACGGCTGCGTCTACGGAGACCCCGAGGCCCCGCGCATCGTGCTCTTCGGCGACTCCCATGCGGCGCACTGGTTCCCCGCCGTCGAGGGCTTCGCGACGTCCGCCGGGTATGCCGTCGAGGTGCACACGAAGAGCTCGTGTCCGGCGGCCGACATCGAGACGCTTCGGCAGGGGAGCCCGTATCCGCAGTGCCCGCAGTGGCGCGATGCCGTGATCGAGCGCATCCACGAGTCGCAGCCGGCGCTCGTGCTGCTCGCGAGCTTCTCCGACGCGGAGCTGTCGCCGGATGTCGAGGACGAGCCCGAGATGTGGGACGCCGCGCTCGGCCGCACCCTCGATGCGCTGGACGTGCCGGTCGCCGTGCTCGCGGACACCCCCGACATGCTCGAGGATCCGGCTCCGTGCCTGTCGGCGAACCTGTCGCAGGCCGAGGCGTGCGGTCAGCCGCGCGAGCGGGCGCTCGAAGGCGCCGCGCGCGAGGGACAGGTATCGGCGACGGCGGCCCGCGGCATCGCGCTCATCGACCTCAACGAGTACCTCTGCGATGAGGAGTGGTGCCCGCCGATCCTCGGCAACACCCTCGTCTACCGCGACTCGCACCATCTGACGGCCGAGATCAGCGCCGACCTCGCCGGTGTGCTGGGCGAGCGCCTGATCCCGTTGCTGCAAGCCGCCGAGTAGCCGACCCGGAGGGGCTGGTTCGCATACGCTCCCGCAACATCGGCTCGCGTGGACTTGGCGTGCCGGTTCGCCCGTAGCCGGCGGAAGGGCGTCCTCATGACCGACATCTCCACGACCCCTCGCAGCGGCATCCGCACCTTCGCCGCCGTGATCGTGCTCGCTGTCGTCGCGGGACTCACGCTCGCGCCGCCGTCGATCGCCGCGCCCGCGCGGCGCGTGTTCGTGCAGGCCATGGCGGCGCTGGCCGAGCCGCTCGTGCTGTGGATCCCCGGCGGCCTCACGGAGCGCGTGCTCAACACGCTGCTGTTCGTCCCGCTCGGGGCGACCGTCGCGCTGCTGCTGAGCCGGCGCCTCTGGCCCATCGCGATCTTCGCCGGGTTCGCATTGTCGGCGACTGTCGAGTTCGTCCAGGACTCGATCCCCGGTCGGGTTCCCGACCTCGCGGACGTGCTCTGGAACACCGTGGGCGGGGCGATCGGCGTGCTGCTGGTCACACTTCCCCGCGTGCTCGCGGCAGCGGTGCGGCGAGCCGGGCGCCGGCATCCCACCGCGACCGCGGCCGAGCGCGTCAGCGTCCGAGAGTGACGCGCGAGAACTCGCCCGGGAGCGTCACCCGCACCTGCAGCCCGCCCTCGCGCAGGGCGGCGAGATCGAGGGTCCCGCCGTGGGCGCGCACGATCGAGGCGACGATCGCGAGGCCGAGCCCCGCACCGCCCTCGGCGCTGCGTGTGCGCCCCACCGCCCTGACGAACGGCTCGGTGAGGGTCGCCACGATCATCGGATCGAGC
>NZ_RRYE01000402.1 GCF_004010105.1 Microbacterium sp. CPCC 204701 | reverse complement strand
CGCGCCCGCGCCGAGCGAGACGGTCCCGGGGCTGCGCGACAATGTGCTGCTGCGCGAAGCGCTCGCCCGCGTGCCCGACGGACCGCCGTCGCAGACGTTGCTCGACGTCGCGCGGCAGCTGCTTCAGGGGCACGTGTTCCTGCGGGTGAAGGGCGATGCGCGCACGCTGCTCTCAGAGGGCAAGGATCTGCCGCTCGCCGTCGTCACCGCCGGCGACCGCACGTTCGGACTCGTGTACTCGAGCGGGCCCGCGCTGCAGGCGAGCCTGCGCGCTGACGGCGACGTCGACACCTCGGCCATGGCGCAGCCGGTCATGAGCGTGCTGCGGCACGTGCTCTCGTCGTCGTACGACGGCATCATCATCGACCCGGCGTCGGCTCCTGCCCGTGCGGTGCTGCCGCGCGAGCTGCTGCAGCGCCTCGTCGACCAGGCCGATCCGCAGCTGACCGTGAAGACCCTCCTGGTGGGCGAGCGCACGCCTGCGACCGCGGCCGCCGTCGCCGCAGCCTTGGTGAACGCCAGGATGTGGGTCGCAGTGGGACAGGCCGAGGGTGGCGTGCCCGGACTCGCCGAGGGGCGACTCCCCGACGGCTCGCGGTACCTCGAGGTGTACTCGCACCCGCTCGAGGTGGCGGTGACCGGCAGGGGCGACAACGCCGCGCCGCTCACCGGCGCGCAGCTCGCGAAGGCGCTGATGACGGATGCCGGACTCAGCGGCGTCGTCGTCGACCCGGCCGGCCCGTGGATCCGGCTCACGCGCCACGACCTCGCACCGCTGCTCGCGCTCGTCGACTGACATCCGCACCGGCCCTCGTCCTCTCGAGAACAGGTGATCTCGCGGAGGCAGGTTGTTTCTGGGGTTTTCGTCCTGCGTCGGCGAGATCACCTGTTTTGACGCGGTGGGTGGGGTGAGGAGCGGAGGACCGGGCGCCGGCGGGCGATTCCGTGCGCGGAGGGATGCCGGATGTCGCGGCATCCCGCTACCGTCGGAGCATGGCCTCGGAGCGCATCACCGTCACCGTCCCCGGTCCGCACGGAGACCGCGAGGTCGGGATCTCGAACCCCAACCGCGTGATCTGGCCCGAGGTGGGCATCACCAAGCACGAACTGGCCGAGTATCTGATCGGCGTGCGCGAGCCGTTCCTCGCGTCCAACGGCGACCGGCCGGTGTCGCTCGAGCGGTTCCCCGAGGGCGTCGCAGGCGAGCGCTTCTACTCCAAGAACCCGCCCAAGGGAGCCCCGGCGTTCGTCGAGTCGCAGACGGTGACGTACAACAGCGGGCGACGGCATCCGCAGATCGTCCTCACCGAGATCGCCGCCGCGGTGTGGGCGGTGCAGATGAACACGATCGTGTTCCACCCGTGGGCGTCGTTGACGGCGAGCACCGACAATCCGGTCGAGCTGCGCATCGACCTCGACCCGCAGCCGGGCACGGATTTCGCGGATGCCGCAGCCGTCGCCCCGGCGATGCGCGAGGTGCTGGCGGAGGCCGGGTTGACCGCGTTCCTCAAGACGAGCGGCAACCGCGGCATCCACGTGTTCTGCCCGATCGAGCCGGAGTGGGAGTTCCTCGACGTGCGCCACGCCGTCATCGCGGCCGGGCGCGAGCTCGAGCGACGGCTGCCCGACAAGGTGACGATGAACTGGTGGAAGGAGGAGCGCGGCGAGCGCATCTTCATCGACTTCAACCAGGCCAACCGCGACCGGACGATGGCCGGCGCATACAGCCCGCGGGCTCTGCCCGCAGCCACCGTCTCGACGCCGGTCACATGGGACGAGCTCGAGGCGGGGGTCGACCCCGCGACCTTCACGGTTCGATCGGTGCCGCAGCGTCTCGCCGACATCGGCGACCCGTGGGCCGACCTGCTTGCGAAGCCGGGGCGCATCGACACTCTGCTCGAGTGGTGGCAGCGCGACCTCGACGACGGGCTCGGCGAGCTGCCGTTCCCGCCCGACTTCCCGAAGATGCCCGGCGAGCCGCCGCGCGTGCAGCCGAGCCGCATCAACCCCGAGAACTGGCCGAAGGGCGAGTGAGAGGCCCGCCGGCCCTCATCGGCCGGCGCCTCGTCCGGTTCGAACAGGTCTGATCCGCGCGCAGCGCCGCCGCGCGTCGCCCAGATTGCACGGTGGTTGCACTGCTCCGCGGTCGCCTCAGCACCGCGAGGTCTTCCGTAGCTTCGCTGGGAGCCGGAACCGCCGGCCCCACGAGCATCGGAGCCGCCATGTCGACCCACCGCACCGTCCACCGTCTGAGCATCACGGGACCTGGATCCCCCTTCGGAGCCGCATTGACCGCCGCAGTGCTCGCAAGCGCCTTCGCACTGAGCGCGTGCGCCCCGGCCGCCTCGCCCACGGCGGCCGCCCCGACGGTGGCAGCCGACCCCACGGCACCGGTCGAGAACGCCGCCGGCACGCAGGAGGCAGGGGGCGCGGCATCCGTCCTCGCCAGCGAATCGGATGCGGTGCTCGCGTGGCAGGACCGGTGGTACGACAACTTCTGCAGCACCGTCCTCATCTCGATGGGCGACGAGAACTGCGTCGGGATCGCCCTGGAGGGCGTCGAGTTGGCACG
>NZ_RRYE01000401.1 GCF_004010105.1 Microbacterium sp. CPCC 204701 | reverse complement strand
CCGACGAGCGCGCGGCGGCGGACGTGGGGCTGCGCGAGGTCTGGAAGGCGTCGCGCGCGCGTCGCAAGGCGCTGCGCGCCGAGATCCGTCGCTTCACCGTGCGCCAGCGACGCCGGCGCGCCCTGTGGCTCGGGGTCGCGGCATCCGTCGTCCTGTTGGCTCTCGGCACGATCGGCGCCGCGTACAGCCCGCTGTTCGCCGTGGAGCGGATCGTCGTGGTGGGCGCTCAGCAGCTGAACGCCGCCGAGGTCGAGAACGCGCTCGCGGACCAGGTCGGCACGCCGATGCCGCTCATCGACGAGAGTGCGATCAAGGCCGAGCTCGTCGGGTTCCCGCTCATCGAGACGTACGCGCTCGAGGCGCGGCCGCCGCATGAGCTGGTGATCAGGATCGTCGAGCGGACGCCGATCGGGCTGATCGAGACACGGGCGGGGTACACGCTGGTGGACGCGGCGGGTGTCGCGCTGTCGACGTCGGCGACGCCGAGCCCCGGCACGCCCGTCCTCACGATCACAGGAGGCGTCGACTCGGACGCGTTCACCGCCGCGGGCCAGGTGATGCGCTCGCTGCCCGCTGACATCCGCGCGCAGGTGACGGCGGTGTGGGCGTCCACGCTCGACGATGTGACGCTCACGCTCGGCGGTACGAACACCCGGGTCGTGTGGGGGAGCTCGGACCGGTCGGCCCACAAGGCGCTCGCCCTGCAGCGCATGATGCTGTCGCACCCTCCGGCGGATGTCACCGCCTACGACGTGTCATCGCCCGATGCCGTCGTCGTGCACTGATCGGGTTCGCGACCGACCAGTTCGCGCCCGGTTTGCCGCGACACGCCGCGGGCCTCCGAACGCACGCCCGGCGTCGGCCTACTTTCGAGATCAGGAATTGCATACCGGGCAATTCTTTATACCTCTACTAGAGGTTGAAGGTTAGCAGGTCCAGGGCTACGGAGGCCGGCATGAGCCAGAACCAGAACTACCTCGCCGTGATCAAGGTCGTCGGCGTCGGCGGCGGCGGCGTCAACGCGGTCAACCGCATGATCGAACTCGGCCTGCGCGGCGTCGAGTTCATCGCGATCAACACCGACGCCCAGGCGCTGCTCATGAGCGACGCCGACGTCAAGCTCGACGTGGGGCGAGAACTCACCCGCGGGCTCGGCGCAGGGGCCGACCCCGAGGTGGGCCGCCGTGCCGCCGAGGACCATGCCGAAGAGATCGAGGAGGCGCTGCGCGGCGCCGACATGGTGTTCGTCACCGCGGGTGAAGGCGGTGGCACCGGCACCGGCGGTGCCCCCGTCGTCGCGAAGATCGCGAAGTCGATCGGAGCGCTCACGATCGGTGTCGTGACGAAGCCCTTCTCGTTCGAGGGTCGCCGTCGCCAGCAGCAGGCCGAGACCGGTGTGGGCCGCCTGAAAGAAGAGGTCGACACCCTCATCGTCGTCCCGAACGACCGTCTTCTCGAGATCAGCGATCGCGGCATCTCGATGATCGAGGCGTTCGCGACGGCCGACCAGGTGCTCCTCGCCGGTGTGCAGGGCATCACCGACCTCATCACCACGCCGGGTCTGATCAACCTCGACTTCGCCGACGTCAAGTCCGTCATGCAGGGCGCGGGCTCCGCGCTGATGGGCATCGGCTCGGCGCGCGGCGCGGATCGCGCGATCAAGGCCGCCGAGCTCGCGGTCGAATCGCCCCTGCTCGAGGCTTCGATCGAGGGCGCGCACGGTGTGCTGCTGTCGGTCCAGGGCGGCTCGAACCTCGGCATCTTCGAGATCAACGATGCCGCGCAGCTCGTCAAGGAGGCTGCCCACCCGGAGGCCAACATCATCTTCGGCACAGTGATCGACGACACCCTCGGCGACGAGGTGCGCGTCACGGTGATCGCGGCCGGCTTCGACGGCGGCGAGCCGCAGACGCGCATCGAGCCGATGTCGGCATCGCGGATCGTCTCCGCGCCCGCGTTGCCGGCGACTCCGGCAGAAGACGCGGCGAAGGATCGCGACGCCGAGCCGGAGCCGGCTTCGCAGGGCGTTCCGGTGCCGGTCGGCGCGTCGAGCGACTCTTCGTTCGACTCGGCTTTCGGAGATGACGATCTCGACATCCCCGACTTCCTGAAGTAGTGGATCTCGCCGCGCGCCTGGAGGCCGTCGACGGACGGATCGCGGATGCCGCACGCGCGGCAGGCCGCGATCCGTCGGCGCTCACGCGCATCGTGGTGACGAAGTTCCACCCCGCGAGCCTCGTCGAAGACCTCTACCGACTCGGCGTGCGAGACGTGGGCGAGAACCGGCAGCAGGAGTTCAGCCGCAAAGCCGCGGAGGTCGCCCATCTCGACGAGCTGCGCTGGCACTTCATCGGTCAGGCGCAGACCAACAAGGCCCGTGCGATCCGGGCTGCGGCATCCGTCGTCCAGTCTGTCGATCGCGCGCGGCTCGCCGATGCTCTGCACGCCGCGGCCGACGACGATCCCGTCCTCGACGTGCTGCTGCAGGTGAATCTCACCGATGACCCGTTGCGCGGCGGCGTGGCGCCGGGCGACCTCGCCGCGCTCGCCGAGCACGCCGCAGGACTGTCCACCCTGCGCGTCC
>NZ_RRYE01000400.1 GCF_004010105.1 Microbacterium sp. CPCC 204701 | reverse complement strand
GTGTTCGGGCTCGGCGGCGTCGCCGTGCTCGGCCTGGTCGGCTGCGCACCGGGCGGCTCGTCCGGGCCGGCGGCCACACCAGGCGGCGCCGGCACCCCGACGGACTTCGCGTTCGCGTCGTGGAGCCTGTCGGAGGAGGCGGCCAAGCCCGCCGTGCAGTCGGCGCTCGATGCCTTCGCCAAGACCGACGGCATCTCGATCGACACCAGCACGTACCCGTATAACGAGTACCTCAACCAGCTCACCCTCCAGGTGCGCGGCGGCCAGTTCGCCGGGGCGGCCCAGCTCGATGTGGCGTGGCTGTCGGCTCTGGCGGCACTCGGCAAGCTGACCGACCTCTCGACCCTCGCCGAGGGGCGCGGCTACACCGACGCCGCCCTGGGAGCCGGCTCGCTCGATGGCAGGCAGCTCGGCCTGCCGTGGACCATCGGGGCGATCGGCCTGATCGGCAACGCCGAGCTCTTCGACAAGGCGGGCGCCTCGCTCGCTCCGAAGACCATCGAGGAGTTCGAGGAGGGCCTTCGCGCCCTCAAGGGCATCGGCGTGATCCCCTACGCCGCCAGCACCAAGGCCGCCCAGCTCAAGGACATCGTGGTCTGGATGCAGACCTTCGGCTCGCCGATCATCGACGGCGACGAGTCGACGATCGGGGACGAGGCATCCGTCAAGGCCGTCGAGTGGTACAAGAAGCTGTACGACGAGGGGCTTATCGCTCCGGACGTCGACCGCGCCGCGGCCCGTACGCTCTTCGCGCAGGGCGCGACCGCGCTCTACGACGACGCCCCGGTCGGCAAGTCGTCGGTCGTCTCGCAGTCGCCCGACGCGGCCCTCGGCGACAAGATGACACCGATCGCGCGGCCCGTCCTGAAGTCCGGTGACACGCCGCAGCACGTGCTGTGGGGACACCTCGTCGTCGTCGTGGACGGCGCAGGCGCCGGCACCGCCGCCGACTTCGCGCAGTGGCTCACCAGCGACCCGCAGCAGAGCGAGACGTACTTCACCGAGCTCGGCCTGCCACCGACGACCGAGCAGGCGCTCGCCTCGGACGCCGTCGCGCAGAACGCGTTCGTCGAGGCGTTCACCTCGACGATCACGTCCACCGCCACGCCCAGCCCGCTGTGGACGTACCCCTCCTACGCGCAGATGGAGACGGCCATCGCCGAGCAGGTCCAGGCGGTCCTGATCGGCCAGGCGTCGGCATCCGACGCGATGAAGACCGCAGGAGACACCATCTCGGGCCTGCTCTGACGGACCCTTCTGCGCCCGGTCCGGGGCACCCGCCCCGGACCGGCACACCCGGCCTGCCCCGCCTTCCTCTGCCGCTCGACCCGCCCGCCACGTCCCGATCCGTCCCGATCGGCCCGATCCGAAGGAATCATGCGCACTCAGAACGTCGAATCCGATATCACCGTCGTCGGCGGTGGACTCGCCGGGGTCTGCGCCGCCATCAGTGCGGCGCGGCTCGGAAAGCGCGTCGCACTGATCGGGAATCGGCCGATGCTCGGCGGCAACTCGTCGTCGGAGGTGCGGGTGTGGGTCGTGGGCGCGACCGGGCACGGCGTGCAGCGATTCGCGCGCGAGAGCGGCGTCATCGGCGAGCTCTACGTCGAGAATCAGTACCGCAACCCCGAGGGCAACCCGATCATCTGGGACGAGGTCGTACACGACGCGGTACGGGCCGAGCCCAACATCACCGTCTTCCTCAATACCGACGTGCGCGAGGTCGACGCCGCCGACATCGACGGCGAGCGTGTCGTGACCGCGGTGCGCGGGTGGACGATGGGCTCTGAGACGCTCACGACGTTCACGAGCCCGTATTTCCTGGACTGCACGGGCGACGGCCTCGTGGGTCACCTCGCCGGCGCCGAGTACCGCATCGGACGCGAGGCGTCGCGTGAGTTCGGCGAATCGTGGGCTCCCGAGGAGGCCGACGGCGAGCTGCTCGGCTCGACGATCCTCTTCTACACGAAAGACCTCGGACACCCGGTGGACTTCGTAGCGCCGGACTCCGCGAAGGACATCACGCAGACCCCGATCCCCACCTCCCGCATCCTGCGGTCGGGCGACAAGGGCGCGCACTACTGGTGGATCGAGTGGGGCGGCCACCTCGACACCGTGCACGACAACGAGATCATCCGCGACGAGCTCCGCTCGGTCATCTTCGGCATCTGGGACTACATCAAGAACTCGGGCCGCTTCGACGCCGCGAACCTCGACCTCGAGTGGGTGGGCGCCCTCCCCGGCAAGCGCGAGTACCGGCGCTTCCTCGGCGATCACGTGCTGACCCAGAACGACATCCTCGACCAGGTGGATCACCCCGATGCCGTCGCATTCGGCGGGTGGTCGATCGATCTTCATCCCGTCGAGGGCATGTACGCCACCGAGGCCGGCGCGCACCAGCGCTACTCCAACGGCATCTACGGCATCCCCTTCCGCAGCTACTACTCGCGCAACGTCCCCAACCTGCTGCTCGCGGGCCGCGACATCTCGGCGACGCACGTCGCGTTCGGCTCCACGCGCGTCATGGCCACCTGCGGCGCGGGCGGCGAGGCGGCGGGCACCGGCGCGGCGCTCGCCCTTGACCTCGGCGTGCGCCC
>NZ_RRYE01000040.1 GCF_004010105.1 Microbacterium sp. CPCC 204701 | reverse complement strand
CGACCGGCCGCGCCTGCGCCAGCACCGCCGACAGCTCATCGTCGGGCATGCGCGGCGCGCACAGCAGCAGGGCGTCGCACCGCCTGCGGGCGTCGAGCGCGGCGCGGCGCTCGAGCTCGGGGCGCTCCTGCGTGTCGCCCACCAGCACCTGGAATCCGTCTTCCGCCGCTCGCAGGGTGACGCCGTGAAGGATCGCCTGGAACATCGGGTTGCCGAGGTCCGGCACCAGGAGCGCGATGGTGTTGGTGCGCCCGAGAGAGAGGTTGCGGGCGGTCTCGCTCGGCCGGTAGTCCAGCTGGGCGATCGCGGCCTCCACGCGCTCGGCGAGCGCGCGGTCCACCGTCGCACGGCCGTTCAGCACGCGCGAGACGGTGGCGCGGGAGACGCCGGCGGTCTCGGCGACGTCGCCGATCGTCGCCGTGCGTCCATCGAGCGTGCGAGTCATGTCGAGGTCCTCCGTGAGCGGGTCGGCGGGCACATGCCGAGCTCTCCCACGATCATAGGAAGGAACCGGTTTCTTCGGTGCTCGCAAGCGACACCCGACCGTGCTCCGTCGTCGCGGTGCTGCATGATGGACCAGGACTACCGACAGGGCCCCTCGATGACGACGCACCACTCGCCGGACGATCTCGCCGACCTCGCCGAGCTGATGAGCCACGAGCAGGAGTTCGCCGTGGGGCGCGGACGGGTCGATCCCCGCGTGCGGCGGGCCCGGCGCCGGCGCGCCGGCATCATCGTGTCGGTCGTGATCCTGGTGATCCTCGCGACCGTCGGGGGCTATACGGGCTGGGCCCTCACCGCCCCCCTGGGCTCGCCCGAAGGGACGTGGAGCGCTCCGCAGGCGCCTACGCCCGCCGCGGCCGCGATCGCCCTGCCCACCGAAGGCGCGTCGGCCATCAGCATCTCGGGCGCAGACGCCTACCTCGGGGCGGAGGCGAGCGGGATCTGGGTGTCCAGCGGCACGGACGAGCCGCGCTCCATCGCCAGCATCACCAAGCTCATCACGGCGCTCGTCGTGCTGGACGCCAGGCCCCTGGCCGGCGTGGACGACCCCGGCCCGACGATCACCTTCAGCGAGGCCGACCACGATCTCTACGACGAGTACTACGTGCTCGGGGCCACGATCGCCGAGATGCCCGCGGGCAGCTCGATGTCGCTGCGCGATGCGCTGGCCACGATGCTCATCCCCTCGGCGAGCAACTACGCCGAGGCGATCTCGACGTGGGCGTACGGCTCACAGGGCGCCTTCCTCCGCGCAGCGCGGGAGTGGCTCGCGGCCCACGGTCTCACCGGCACCACGATCGTCGACCCCACCGGCATCGACCCTCGCAACACCAGCACGCCGAGCGACCTGATCGCGCTCGGGAAGCTCGCCGCCGCCGATCCGGTGATCGCGAAGATCGGCGGTGCCACGTCGTTCTCGCACCCGAGGATCGGCGCGATGTCGAACACCAACAATCTGCTCGGCACCGAGGGGATCACCGGGCTCAAGACCGGCAACCTCGGGGCGGGCAGCTACAACCTGCTGTACACCGCGACCCTCGACGTCGGGATGCCGGAGCGGCTCAGCGTGACGGGCGTGATGCTCGGCGGAGCCACGCGGCAGTCGCTCGGCAGCGACGTCGTCGGGCTGCTGACCAGCATCCGCGAGGGCTTCCATCCGGTGCCGCTCGCGGCCCGCGGCGACTTGCTCGGCTCGTTCTCGACGCCGTGGGGCGAGAGCGCTGAGGTTGCCGTGGCCGAGCACGCGTCGATCTTCACGTGGTCCGACACCCCGATCACGGTCACGGTGGATACGACGACACCCGAGACCTATGCCGACGGCGAGGTGATCGGCACCATCACGTGGACCGCAGGACCGAACACCACCACCGCCGACGTGCACATCGTGGGCGACATCGCGCCGCCCACCGAGTGGTGGCGGCTCACGCACCCCGCCGAACTGCTCGCCGCCTCCGAAACCGGCTCCTAGGAGGCATGAGGCTCCTGACGCCGCCGCGCGCGGCGCACGCCCGCACCTCACGCGCTGCGGCGCTCGCGCGGGTCGTCCTCGACGGGGAGGTGGATCGGCGTCGTGCCGGCGACGGCGTCGCTGAACTCCTCGGGCGGCACGACGGAGAGCGGTCGGGTCTCGTCGATCGTCAGGCGGAAGCGCCTCTGCTCGTGCCGATGCAGGCGGCCCGACACCACGAGCCAGGTCGCACCCACCGCGAAGGCGACGAGCGCTGCGACGGCACTGAGGAGGATCGCCGCGCGCGGTCCGAACTCGTCGGCGACCCAGCCGACGATCGGTGCGCCGATGGGCGTCCCGCCCATGAGGATCGCCATGTAGAGGGCCAGCACGCGTCCACGCAGGGCCGGGTCGGTCGTGGTCTGCACGTACCCGTTGGCGGTGGTCAGCATCGTCACGACGGCGAAGCCGGTGAACATGAGCGTCACCGCATATGCCCAGTACGACGGCATCGCGGCCGACACCCCCGCGGCGGCCGCGAAGAGCAGCGTGCCGCCGATGACGACGCGGATGCGGGCACGATCGCGCCGCGCCGCGAGCAGCGCGCCGGCCAGCGACCCGATCGCGAGGATCGAGCTGAGCAGCCCGTACCCGTCGGCCTCCTGGCCGAACTCGAGCGCCATCGTCGACGCGAAGATCGGAAAGTTCATGCCGAACGCGCCCACGATGAACACCATCGCGAACGTCACCATGAGGTCGGGACGCCGCGCGACGTAGCGGAACCCGTCGGCGAGGCGCGAGGCGCCAGGTGCCTTCACGCGGGGCACGAGCTGGTCGGTGCGGATGAGCAGCAGCGCGACGATCATCGCCAGGAAAGTCACGCCGTTGACCAGGAACACCCAGCCCGTGCCCACGGCGACGATCACGATGCCGGCGATCGCGGGTCCGATCATGCGCGCGCCGTTGAACGAGGCCGCGTTGAGCGCGACCGCGTTCGAGGCGGCCTCGCGCGAGACCAGGTCCGAGACGAACGCCTGCCGCGCCGGGTTGTCGAACGCGGCGATGACGCCCAGCGCCAGCGCGAACGCGTACATGATCGGCAGCGTCATCGAGCCGAGGAGCAGCAGGATGCCGATCGCGACGCCGAGGAGCAGCAGCACGCCCTGGGTCACGACGAGCAGCCGCCGCCGGTCGAACCGGTCGGCGACCCAGCCCGTGACGCCCACGAGGAGCAGCGGCGGGGCGAACTGCAGCGCCATGGTGATGCCCATCGCGGCGGCGTCGTTGTCGGTGAGCTCGGTGAGCACGACCCAGCTGAGGGCGGTGGCCTGCATCCAGGCGCCGGTGTTCGACACGAGCGCCCCGATGAACCAGACCCGGTAGTTGAAGACCGAGAAGGACCTGAACATCGAGCTCATCGCGCGGCCATCCTCGCCATGATCTCGGCGGCCTCGGCGATGGTCTCGCGCTCTTGCGGTGTGAGCTCGGCGAGCGCCGCCTCGACCCAGGCGTCGCGACGCCGGGCCGTCTCGGCGACGACCGCGCGGCCGTCGTCGGTCAGCGCGATCACGACTTTGCGGCCGTCGTTCTCATCGGCCGAGCGGGTGATGTAGCCGGACTCCTGCAGGCAGTTGACGGTGCGGTTCATCGACGGCGCCGATACGCGCTCGCGGTCGGCGAGCTCGCCGAGGGTGTGCGTCCCGTGGGTCCAGAGGGCCGCGAGCACGGCGAACTGGCCGTCGCTCATCGAGTCGACCGCGCGCTGTGTGCGCATGCGCCGTGCGAGGCGGAATGTCGCGATCCGCAACGTCGAGGCGGCCTCCGAGTGGTCGGGGGAGTCGGTTGCGGTGTCGTCCGTGATGTTGTCTGAGGTGCTCATGCGGTTACTTAGCGTAGCTCATTAGCGTCGCTAAAGATAGCGCGGATGCCTCGTCCGCCGATCGCACAGCAGTCCCGGCATCCGTCGACATAGACTGCTCCGCATGCCCGAGTTCACGGATGCACACGGCGTCGCGATCGTCTACGACGTCCACCCGGCGCAGACCGAGGCTCGTGCGGTGGTGCAGCTGCTGCACGGCGTCGGCGAGCACGCCGGCCGCCACGCCACGCTGATCGAGGCGCTCGCCGCGGACGGCTACACCGTCTATGCCGCGGACCACCGTGGTCACGGCCGTACCGGAATGGGCCACCACGGTGGCGACGCGTCGAGGCTCGGCCGACTGGGTCCCGGCGGCCTGCCCGCTGCGATCGCCGCGGTGTGGGAGCTGACGCAGCGCACTCGCGCCGAGCACCCAGGTCTGCCGCTCGTGCTGCTCGGGCACTCATGGGGCTCGTTCGTCGCGCAGATGCTCATCAACGACCACCCCGAGGCGTACGACGCCCTCGTGCTCAGCGGCTCGGCGCTGCGGTGGCCCGGGTCGCTCAACGGCGGCGACCTGAACAAGCCCTGGCGCGGACCGGATGCGATGGGCACCGAGTGGCTCTCATCCGACCATGCCGTCGGTCGCGCGTTCCTCGACGACCCACTCACCACCGACGAGCCGCTGCTGAAGCTCTTCGGCATCGTGGATGCCGCGCGGCTGTACGGCCTGCCGCGCAGAGGCCTCGGCCGCGACATCCCTACTCTTCTCATGGTCGGGCGAGATGACACCGTGGGGGGCCCGCGCAGCGTGCATCGGCTCGCCGACGCCTACCGCACGCGCTCGGGGTTCACCGATGTGACCACACTCGTCTATCCCGGAGCGCGCCACGAGATCTTCAACGAGGTCATGCAGGACGACGTACGGGCGGACCTGCTCGCGTGGCTCGACCGGCGCTTCCCCGCGCGCGACTGATAGCACGTCACCCCGGCGGATGCCGGACTCCGGCATCCGCCCGATCCGGGCTCTGGAACGTGCGAATCTGATCGATCGCCGCGTAGAGACGGCGGTAGTCGCCCGTGGGGGCGCGGCGCCCCCACGGTCGGATGTCAGAACGGGCGCGGGTCCGGCGTGTTCGGCACCGGGAACTCGTAGTTGGATGGGATGTCCGCGTAGCGGCCGAGGCCGTCGTCGCCGTACGTGCGGTCGACGGTGACGTCGACGCCGTCGATGTTGATCCGCACGGTCGGGGCCAGGGTGCCTCCACGGCGGAAGTCCTCCGAAGTGCCGATCGTGTCGATGAACGACTGCACCAAGCCGTCCGGCATGACGTAGTGCGAATACGACTGGAACTGGCCGGGATGCTGGTTCGGATCGGGGGCGAACGGCGCACCGACCGGGTAGTTCAGATTGGCTGGGTTCCCGAGCGCCAGTCCAGAGCCGCGGTTGACCGGCTGAAAGTCGCTGCGCACGCCGTTGCCGACGAACCCGTACACGCCTTCGGGGCCGTCGATCCCGGGCGCGAACGTCGAGCGGTGACTGATGGTGAAGAGGTAGTACTTGCCGTCGTCGATGTAGATCTGCGGCCTCTCAGTCTGGTCGGTCGTGCAGTTGGCGGACAGGATGGGCGGCAGGAAATGCCATCGGGTGAGTGCCTTGTTCTCGGCCACCGCCAGCCCCACGTTGCCCATTCGCAGGTTGGCGTCGGCGGGAACCTCCGGCGGGCCGCCTGGCACGCCCTCGCCGACGGGCACCTCCCCGAGCGGGTCGTCCCCGGTGAGATCGGCTTGCGAGTAGCCGAGGTCTTCGGCGGTGCACTCGACTTCGTCGCGCTGTCCGCCGGTGTTGCCTTCGAACACCATGAAGGTCTTACCCGGGTGGGCAGGATCTTCGAACGTGAAGGGGTCTCGGAAGTTGACGAAGGGATTCTGCTCCTTGGTCTGGTAGTACGTGCCGTCGGGCACGAGCAGTTGATGCTGGTCGCGGAAGCCGGTCATCCACACGCCGTTCTCATCGGCGAAGAGGCGACCCTCGCTCTGCACGATCCGGGGATCAGCAGGCTTGACGTCCTGGCCTTCGGCGTCGCGGTAGAAAGCGACGGCGGTGTAGAAGATGCGCAGCTTGTTGCCGTCGAAGATGCGTGTCGAACCGGACCATTCCGTCTGATGGCTGAAGGAGCGATCCTCGAAGATGGCGCCGGAGGCGCCGTCCGGGAAGACGTGGCCGCCGTACGTCCAGCCGCCGTTGTCCGGTCGTTCCTCGTCAGGGATGTCGGCCCTCCGGAAGAAGTACCCCAGTCGCGCATACTGGTGCCGCTCATCGAAGCCCAGGTTGCGGTCGGCCACGAGCGAGAAGACGACTTCCCAGCCCTTGAAGCTCGGCTGGTCCGAGTTCTCGTCCGTCAAGGTCCAGGTGTCCCACACCCACACCTGGCCGTTCGACATGTCGGGGAAGTCCTGGGGGATGCTCGGCATCGTGAATTCCTCCGGCATCGAGTTCGTGCGCGGGGCAGCATCCGGATCGGACATCGCCTGCAGCTGACGAGCGTCGGCTCGGGTCCACCGCGCGGTGAAGTCTCCCTCGGGGTCGAATGCCTCCTGCGTGTGCGGTGTGGGTGCAGGGAATCCCGGCACCGGCTGGATCGGCGTCGGTGCCTGCGCAGCGGAACCGGAGGCACCCGTCAGAACGAGTGCGATCGTGGCGGCCACGGCAGCCAGGCCGAGTCGCCTTCTGTATGTGTTCACGTTTCTCTGCCTTCGATAGTCGGAACGAGAAGGCTCGGAACGCGGCGTGTGAAACCCCTTGCGGCGCACATTACTCCGGGTCGGCGCGCAGTCAAGGGGAAGCGGTCCGCCGCGTGGGCCGCCCCGTCCGCTTGCACACTGGCCTGCCCCGCGCAACCCCCTCAATGCAGTGCCGATGGTGACCTACTCTTCGGACGGCTCCTGACGTGGCGACGAACCCCTCTTCAACACCGCAGCCGCCCGCATTTCGCGCGGGCATCGAATCAAGGAGTTGGTGATGCAGAAGACATCACGCAAGACGGCCGTGCGCCGGGCGATAGCCATCGCCCTTGCCGCCACGATCCCATTGACCGGGATCCTCGCCGCGGCACCCGCCGGGGCCGCTGGACGCGTCATCACGCTGAGGGATGTGAACGTGCGCGCGCTCACGGTGCCTCTCCTCGCCGGGGGCCTCATCGTCACGAATGCCTCCTTCAGAGGCAACGACGTGCAGATGGGTGCCTATGCCGGTCTCGATATCGGCCAGGAGCGGCTGAGACATGGACTTGCTCTCAGCACGGGCAGCCTCATCGACGCCGACCCGAATTCCGATGCGGATGTCGACTTCACCTCGTCTGCGCTGCTCGGGCCGAACGACAAGCTGACGACCACCGGAGACTTCGGGGGGGAGGGCGACGAGGCGCTCACAGAGGTGGCCGGCACGTCGACGTACGACACCGCGACCCTGACCCTCACCGTTCTCCCGCTCACGCGAAAGATCGAAATCTCCTACCTCGTCGGGAGCGAAGAGTACGCCGGATGGAGTGAGCGCGGTTATCACGACGCCGTAGCTGTCTGGGTGAACGGTGAGCTGTGCTCGACTCTGCCCAGTGGCGAACCAACGGGTGTCGGAACGATCGGTCCCGGCGTCAATGCGGACCTCTACAACAACAACATGGACGGCCAGAATCCCGGCACGCAGTTCGACACCGAGTTCAATGGGTTCACCGACCAGCTGACCTGCTCCGCGGAGGTGACGCGATTCAAGCGATCCACGGTCACATTCGCCGTCGGCGACACCCAGGACGGCCACCTTGACACGACGCTGCTCATCTCAACGCGATTGTCGCGGGGCACGCTGCGTTGAGGGATGCTGCGGAGCCGGGGAGCAACGGTGGGGCGGATCCGCTTCGCACGGTCCACCCCGCCGAACGGCCGCGGCGACGGCGCCACGGGCGTCGCGACGTGGGTCGCTTCGCGCTGGTCGTTCTGGCAGCGGCGATGAGCCTGACGGGCTGCATTCCCGAGCTCGACCCACCGTCGATCCCCTCACCGACATCCGGAAGCGGGGACGACCCTCACCGGCCGTCGCTCCACCTCACACCGCCCGATCACTGGATGAACGATCCGCAGCGCCCCTTCTTCGCAGACGGCCGCTGGAACCTCTACTACCTGTACAACGCCGACTACCCCGAGGGGGAAGGCACTGAGTGGTTCCACGCGACCTCCGAGGACCTCATCCACTGGACGAACCGAGGCGTGGCGATCCACAAGTATGAGAACGGCCTCGGGGACGTTCAATCCGGCAGTGTAGTGGTGGACGTCGAGAACACGGCTGGGTTCGGCCGCGGCACCGTCGTCGCGCTCGCGACGCAGCAGGACGCCGGAGTCCAACGTCAAAGCCTCTTCTGGTCCGCTGACGGAGGAATGACGTTCACTGGCTACCGTGGCAACCCGGTCATGGACAATCCCGGCGCAGAGAACTGGCGAGATCCGAAAGTCGTCTGGGACGCGGCCCGATCGCAGTGGGTCATGGCCCTCGCGGAAGGCAGCAAGATCGGCTTCTACAGTTCGCCCGATCTGATCCGATGGACCTATCGATCGGGATTCGTCAGCGACGAACTGGCGCTCCTCGAGTGCCCGGACCTGTTCCAGATGTCCGTCGATGCCGACCCTGGTGAGACTACGTGGGTGCTCGGAACGAGCGCGAACGGCTCGTCGTCAGGCAGGACGACCGGTTACGTGTACTGGACCGGAGACTGGGACGGTGTCACGTTCGAGCCCGACGAGCCCGATCCGCAGTGGCTGGACGAAGGGCCGGACTTCTACGCCGGCGTCACGTGGACCGACCCGCGAGCGGCCGCGCCGACTCAACTGGCTCAGCGTTATGCACTCGGGTGGGTGAACAACTGGGCGTACGCCGACGACCTGCCGACCCGGACCTGGCATGGCGGCGCGCAGTCGCTGGTCCGCATCATCCGTCTCGAATCGCGCGACGGCGGTCCCCCGCAGTTGCGGTCCTGGCCGGTCAGTGGGCTGGATGCCGACTCCGTCATCGTCGACGAGCGGGACGACCTCGCCCTTCCCCGCGGCGGATCGGCGCAGATCGCGACGCCCTCGGCTGTGGCGCGACGCATCCAAGTCACCTTGGACCAGGCTCAGGCCGCCGGTGGCGCCCTGGACATCCGCATCGGGGGCGACGGGTCGGCGGTCGACGTGCATGTGGACGTCGATGCCGCAGCGGTGTCGGTGGTCCGCGCCGGCGACCTCGCCGCGCCCGCGCTTCCTGCCTCCTATCGTGACACCGCGACAGCCCCGTTCTCGTGGACGGACGGGGCTGTGACGTTCGATATCATCGTCGACGGCCTCACGCTGGAAGTGTTCACCGATGCCGGAGACCCGCCGCTCACCTCTCTCGTGTTCCCAGATGGCAACGACGTCTCGGTTGTCAACCGTGGCCCGGACCTCGTCGTGGAGGGCATCGACGTGCACGACCTTTACTGAGATCAGGCGCGCACGCATCGCTGGAGCGGTCTGAGGGTTCGAGTCGCCTGCAGGTTGATCACCAAGCAGGATCGCCGCATTCTGTTGACGCGAACCGGCGCATGCGCGATCCTTTCCACAGCGACCACCGTGGGAGCGCTCCCAAGATCTCGCGGTGGTCGCTCTCGGGCAAGGGTGTTTGGAGGTCGACGTCGGGAAGTCTGACGTTCTTCTTCTCGTGCGAGCACACGGTGCGCAAGGCGACGCGCGCACGTTCACCCAGGACGGCGCGGCCATCGCCACGACCGCAGCGGCCCGCCCGGGCAACGGGCCCAGCGCCCTGCTCACGTGAAGGGCGAGCCCGACCAGCCCTGGATCCTCTGGCTCGACGGACGCGCCTGCACGTCTGACTGAGCGAACAGCGAAGGGGCGGATGCCGTGGCTGCGGCATCCGCCCCCTCACGCATGCGCGCAATAGGCTGAGAGGATGCACGGCGAATACAAGGTTCCGGGCGGAAAGCTCGTCGTCGTCGACCTCGAGGAGCGCGACGGGCGCATTGCGGACTTCCACCTCGCGGGGGACTTCTTCCTCGAGCCCGACGACGCGCTCGGCGACATCGACGCAGCCGTGAACGGGCTGCCGGTCGAGGCCGACGTGGCCACGATCGCGGCGGCCGTGCGCTCGGCCCTCCCGGCGGGCGCGCAGATGCTCGGGTTCACGCCCGAGGCGGTCGGCACCGCGGTGCGACGCGCCCTCGTCACGGCACCGGGATGGCGCGACTTCGACTGGGAGATCGTGCACGAGAAGCCGGTCTCGCCGCGCATGAACCTCGCGCTCGACGAAGTGCTCACCGGCCGCGTCGGCGACGGCCGGAGGCGCCCGACCCTGCGCCTGTGGGAGTGGAACGAGAACGCCGTCGTGATCGGCTCGTTCCAGTCGCTGCGCAACGAGGTCGACCCCGACGGCGCGGCCCGGCACGGGTTCGACGTCGTCCGCCGCATCTCGGGCGGCGGCGCCATGCTCATGGCGGCGAACTCGATCGTGACGTACTCGCTGTATGTTCCGGCATCCCTCGTCGCGGGTCTCACGTTCGCCGACTCGTACGCGTTCCTCGACGACTGGGTGCTGCAGGCGCTGCGCACGCTCGGCATCGAGGCGACCTACCAGCCGCTCAACGACATCGCCTCGCCGCAGGGCAAGATCGGCGGTGCCGCGCAGAAGCGGCTCGCCAACGGCGGCGTGCTGCACCACGCGACGCTCAGCTACGACATGGACGGTCAGATGATGACCGAGGTGCTGCGCATCGGGCGCGAGAAGCTCAGCGACAAGGGCACCACCTCGGCCGCCAAGCGCGTCGATCCGCTCCGGCGCCAGACGGGGCTTCCGCGCGAGGCGGTCATCGAGAGGCTCAAAGACACGTTCGCGAACCTCTACGGCGCCGTGCCCGGCCACCTCACCGACGACGAGTACGCCGAGGCGGAGGCGCTCGTCGCGTCGAAGTTCGCCACCGACGCATGGCTGCGGCGCGTGCCGTGACGGATGCCACGGCCCCGGCCGCGATGACGGCCGCGGCTGCTGAACCCGAGGCGCCGGCGGCTCCGCCCGAGGTCGGGTCGGTCGAGATCCACGAGGGCGACAACCTCGAGGTCGTCCGCGGGCTGCCGGACGAGTCGTTCACCCTGATCTACCTCGACCCCCCCTTCAACACCGGCCGCGTTCAGGAGCGAGCGCTCGAGACGGCGCGGTCGCGGCATCCGTCGCGCTCTTCTGAGGCCATCGTGCGGCGCGGCTTCCACGGGCGAGAGTATGTGCGGATCCGCGGCGACCTGCGCGCGTACGACGACCGGTTCGACGACTACTGGGGGTTCCTCGAGCCGCGGCTGCTGGAGGCCTGGCGGCTGCTCGCCGACGACGGCACGCTCTACCTGCACCTCGACTACCGCGAGGCGCACTACGCGAAGGTGCTGCTCGACGCCCTCGTGGGGCGCGAGAGGTTCCTCAACGAGCTGATCTGGGCGTACGACTACGGCGCGAAGACGCGCAAGCGCTGGCCCACCAAGCACGACACGATCCTGGTGTACGTCAAGAATCCGCAGTGCTACTGGTTCGACTCGGACGCCGTCGACCGCGAACCCTACATGGCGCCGGGGCTCGTGACCCCCGAGAAGGCCGAGCGCGGCAAGCTCCCCACCGACGTGTGGTGGCACACGATCGTGCCGACGACCGGCCGCGAGAAGACCGGCTACCCGACGCAGAAGCCCGAGGGGATTCTCCGTCGCGTCGTGCAGGCCTCTTCGCGGCCCGGCGATCGGGTCCTGGACTTCTTCGCCGGCAGCGGCACGACCGGCGCGGTCGCGTCGGCGCTCGGGCGGCACGCCGTGCTCGTCGACCACAATCCCGAGGCGGTCGCCGTGATGCGCGACCGGCTGCCGCACGCCCGGGTCTTCGCGCAGCCGACCGAGCCGGGGCATCCGTCTCACCCATAGGCTGGGGATCATGCGCTTCGGAACCTTCATCCCCCAGGGCTGGCGATTCGACCTCGTGGGCATCGACCCCGAACAGCACTGGGAGGTGATGAACGGTCTCGCGCAGCGCGCCGACGCCGGACCGTGGGAGTCGCTGTGGGTGTACGACCACTTCCACACGACGCCGGTGCACTCGGAGGAGGCCACGCATGAGGCGTGGACGCTCATGGCGGCCTTCGCGGCTTCGACGAGCCGCATCCGTCTCGGGCAGATGTGCACGTGCATGGGCTACCGCAACCCCGCGTACCTGGCCAAGGTCGCCGCGACCGTCGACATCGTCTCGGGCGGCCGGGTCGAGATGGGCATCGGCGGCGGATGGTACGAGCACGAGTGGCGGGCATACGGCTACGGCTTCCCGACGATCCCCGAGCGCCTGCGGATGCTGCGCGAAGGCGTCGAGATCATGCAGCAGGCGTGGACCACCGGCCGGGCGACCCTCGACGGCGAGTTCTACCAGGTCGACGGGGCGCTCGTGCGGCCGCTGCCCCTGCAGGACGGCGGCATCCCGATGTGGGCCGCCGGCGGCGGCGAGAAGGTGACGCTCAAGATCGCGGCGCAGTACGCGGCGTATACGAACTACGCCGGATCGCTCGAAGACATCGACCGCAAGAGCGAGGTGCTGCGCCGGCACTGCGACGCGATCGGCCGCGACTTCGCCTCGATCACGCGCACCTCGAACTTCAATACGATCGTGGGCGCCACCGAGGCAGAGGCGCACGAGCGTCTCGCAGCCGTGATGGCTCGGCTGACCCCGCACCTCGGACAGGACCGGGCCGACAAGCTCGAGCAGGAGTACCGGGACTCTCCGGCGTTCGGCTCGGTCGAGCAGGTCGCCGAGCGCCTCGCCGAGCGCGAGCGGCACGGCATCGCGTACGCGATCCACTACT
This sequence comes from Microbacterium sp. CPCC 204701, assembly GCF_004010105.1. Taxonomy (GTDB): domain Bacteria; phylum Actinomycetota; class Actinomycetes; order Actinomycetales; family Microbacteriaceae; genus Microbacterium. The sequence continues at coordinate 2,673 of NZ_RRYE01000040.1, read as the reverse complement.
TCCCCGAGGCCGCGTACGACCTTTCGGGCATCGAGCTCTTCGAGCGCGAGGTCGTCAGCGCCCTGAGCTGACGACCCCGCCGCGGTGGTGGTGCGAGGGTATCGGCCGGCTGTCGAGCAAACAGGAGGAACTGGCTTCCGGCCGCGGTTGGCGGGCTCCAACACGGCGGGTCTCCTGAACTCTCTACGGCGTCTCCACAAGTGACGCCACGTGCCGGGCGTCCACAGATCACGACCGGTGGTGCGTGCATGCGAGTCACATGCCGCAGCGTGGCGGAGTGTCGAACCTGCAACCCGGCTCTGCGTTCCTTCGCCGTTCCGATCTCCGCAGCCGCGGATGGGACGACCGCGCCATCACCGCCGCAGTGCGGAGCGGGCGGCTGTTGCGACCCCGTGGAGGCAGGTACCTGCCGCCAGACGCTCCACCGGATGTGGTCACCGCCTGCAGTATGGGCGGGCGGCTGGCGTGCATCAGCGCGCTGCGGCGCCTCAACGTGTTCGTGCTGAACCTCGACTCGCTGCACGTCCACCTGCCCCCGACCTCGTCGCGCCTCCCTCGGGAGGCGCGAGCGGTCCGTCGTCACTGGGAACGGCTGCGTCGTCAGCCGCATCCTCGGGCGACGAGTATCGAAGCGTTCGACGCTCTCCTGCAGGCGGTCCGGTGCCAGCCGCCTCGTGCGGCTGTCGCGACGATCGACTCTGCGCTCAACGGCGGAGTACTGGCTCACGACGACCTCGACGAGCTGTTCCGTGCATTGCCCCTCCGGTTCGCCGTGCTGCGCGGGCTCGTCGACGGGAGGAGCGGGTCGGGTCCCGAAACTCTGGTGCGGTTGATGCTGCGATCGCTCGGCCTGCATTTCGAGGTGCAGGTGCCGATCCCCGGCGTCGGCACTGTGGACTTCGTGGTGGAAGGCTGGTTGATCATCGAGTGCGACAGTGAGGCGCACCACTCGAGCTGGGAGGCGCAACGGCGCGACCGCAGGCGCGACCAGACGGCTGCCGCTTCGGGCTACGCCACCTACCGACCGATCGCCGAAGACATCATGTGGAACCCGGATGACGTGCTCGCCGCGCTGCGCGGGTTGGCAGCCTCGCGGCGCAGGGTGTCGAGAAACCAGGAACGGCGCGGGTCGAGCGCGAGCGCAGCGCTTGTCCGACGGCGTGTTTCCTGATTCGTCGACACGGTGGGGTCAGACGAGGGCGCGGACCCCGGCGTAGCCGTCCGGCAGGACGTCGGGGGCGGATGCCTCGGCCCCGAAGATGCGCGTGGCTCCGGGGGCGTCCGACCATGGGCGCCATCCGGGGTCGCCGCCGCGGATGAGGGCGACCGCGGCGCCATGTACGGCGTCGGCAAGTCGTCGCGGGGGAGCATCGCCGGCGATCGTCCGGACGTGCGGATCGTCGAGGCAGTCGAACCAGAACGGCACGTCGAGGCAGTGCAGCGCCCAGCCGCGTGTCGGCGACGGCCACGTGAAGCGGTAGACCCACGTCGGAGCGCTGCCGCGCGCCTCGGCGATCCGCACGACCTCTGAACGGAACACGACGTCGGTGACGTATCGGCCGAGCACGGCCGCCGTGCCCTTGCGGCGCTGCGGCCCGTTGTCGGCGAGGTAGGCCCGCCGGCGTTCGCGAGGCAGGCCGAGCTTGGCGAGTCCGAGAGCCGCCGGCAGAAGGCGCAGTGCGCGCTTGGCGTCGTCCATGACCATCGTGAACTCGTCGTCGGTCGACCCGAGAACGAGGGGCTTGCCGGCACCCACCCCCGACCGCAGCGATGCGAGCGTGGGCTGCGCGAGCAGTTCGCCGTCGATCGTCGGACCCCACGGCAGCCCATCGGTGAGCAGGGCGCGGACGGGTGCGATCCGATCGGTGGAGTCCGGGGCGCCGGCCTTCTCCTGCAGGACGCGGAGCGTGTCTTCCGGCACCGACGCGAAGCCGTCCCGCGTCGGCGCCACGCCGGCGAGGTGCGCGAGGTGGGCAGAGGCCGTGCGGGCACGCTCGAGCGAGACGTCGGCGACGGCGCCCGAGAGCGCGTACACCGCGTGGAACAGGGGCTGTGCCTCGGGCATCCCGAGCAGCGTCAGCACCGCCCCGCCGCCGGCGGACTGACCCGCGATCGTGACCCGCGAGGGGTCGCCGCCGAAGGACGCGATGTTGTGCTGCACCCACTGCAGCGCGAGCAGCCAGTCGCGCACGCCGCGGTTCGACGGGGCGCCGGGGATATGCCCGAACCCGTCGAACCCGAGCCGGTACGAGATCGACACGGTGACGACGCCGTCGCGGTTGAAGGCCCGGCCGTCGTACCAGGGGCTCGCCGGAGAGCCCGAGATGTACCCGCCGCCGTGGATCCACACGAGCACAGGCAGCGCGGCGTCCGTCTGCGCCGGGGCCGGCGTGAACACGTTGACGTTGAGTGTCGCGTCGCCCGGGATCGACGGTTCGGGGATCAGGGTGATGCCCGGTTCGCCACGCTGCGCCGTCGCGCCGTATTCGAGCACATCGCGCACGCCGTCCCACGGCTCGGGCGGGACCGGGGCGGCGAACCGCAGGTCGCCGACCGGCGCCTTCGCGAACGGGATGCCGAGGAACGCGGCTGACGCTCCGCGGCTGCCCCGCTCGCCGCGCCAGAGTCCGCGCACGCGACCGGAGGCGGTCGCGACCACGGGGCCCGGAGCGC
>NZ_RRYE01000004.1 GCF_004010105.1 Microbacterium sp. CPCC 204701 | reverse complement strand
CGGAGGCGGTCGCGGCGCGCGACGCGCTCGCCGCAGCGGAGGCCGCCAACGCGGCGGAGCGCGCGCAGCTCGACGCGGACATGCGCGCCCACGAGATGGCGCGGACGGCGTACAACGCCGACGCCGACCACTACAACGCCATCCCCGAATCGGAGCGGGGGCAGTGGACGGGCACCTGGACCCAGGCCGACGGCACGACGTTCAGCGGCCTGCTGGGCGAGGTCCTCGCGCAGCGTCTGGCCGCGCTCGACGCAGCCCGGGCGTCGCACGCCACCCGCCGATCCGCGCTGGAGACAGCGGAGGCGGAGGCGCAGACCCGGCGCGCGGAGGTCGAGGCGCAGCTGGCGGATCTCACGGTGCTGCTGGAAGCGATGAACCCCCAGTGATCGGCCCGTCGCGTGACGCGCTTCACCGCATTCGGCCGGACGCCGCTCCGCAGGCGCCGACTAGGCTTGCAGGGTGATCGATCCCGTGCTTCTCCGCGACCATCCCGAGCTGGTCAAGCGCTCGCAGGCGGCGCGGGGCGAGTCGCCCGACACCGTCGACGCCGCCCTCGAGGCCGACCGCGCGCGGCGGGCCGCGATCACGGAGTTCGAAGAGCTCCGCGCCACGCAGAACGCGCACGGCAAGCGTGTCGCGCAGGCGCCCAAAGAAGAGAAGGCGGCGCTCGTCGCCGAGGCCAAGGAGCTCAGCGAGCGGGTCAAGCAGGCTCAGCACGCGGTGACCGCGGCGGAAGAGGCATCCGACGCCGCCTTCGCCAGGATCGAGAACATCGTCATCGACGGGGTTCCCGCGGGTGGCGAAGACGACTTCGTGACCCTGCGCACCCACGGTGAGAAGCCGGCGTTCTCGTTCGAGCCGCGTGACCACCTCGAGCTCGGCGAGCTTCTCGGCGCGATCGACACGGAGCGCGGCACGAAGGTGTCGGGCAGCCGCTTCTACTTCCTCACCGGCATCGGCGCGCGCCTCGAGATCGCGCTCATGAACCTCGCGCTCGATCGCGCGCTGCAGGCCGGATTCACCCCGCTCATCCCGCCCACGCTGGTGCGGCCCGAGGTCATGCGGGGCACCGGCTTCCTCGGCCAGCACTCCGACGAGGTCTACCACCTCGAAGAAGACGACCTCTATCTTGTGGGCACGAGCGAGGTGCCGCTGGCCGGGTATCACATGGGCGAGATCCTCGACCTGTCGCGCGGCCCGAAGCGCTACGCCGGGTGGTCGACCTGCTACCGCCGCGAGGCGGGCTCGTACGGCAAAGACACGCGCGGCATCATCCGCGTGCACCAGTTCAACAAGCTCGAGATGTTCGTGTACACGACTCCGGAGGATGCCGAGGCCGAGCACCTGCGACTCGTCGCGCTGCAGGAGCGCATGCTGCAGGACCTCGGCCTCAGCTACCGCGTGATCGACGTGGCCGCCGGCGACCTCGGGTCGAGCGCGGCCCGCAAGTACGACGTCGAGGCCTGGGTGCCGACGCAGAACGCCTACCGGGAGCTGACGTCGACGTCGAACTGCACGACCTACCAGGCGCGTCGGCTCGACATCCGCCACCGTCCCGACGGGGGCAGGACACAGCCCGTCGCGACCCTCAACGGGACCCTCGCGACCACGCGGTGGATCGTCGCGATGCTCGAGACGCACCAGCGCGCGGACGGATCCGTCGCCGTGCCGGAGGTGCTGCGGCCCTTCCTCGGCGGCCTCGAGGTCATGGAGCCGACCGCGTGACGCCGGCTGCCGCGGACTCGTCCGCCGAGGCGCGCCTGCCTGACACCGGCGAGATCGATCTCGTCGAACGCGACGATGCGGCCGATGTCGTCGAGGAGCTCGCTCGCGACACCTCCGCGGCCCCGACGGTCGTCGCGCGGCTGCTGATCGCGCTCGACATCGACGGCACCGTCATCCTCGAGGACGAGTCCCTGAGCCCCGGGGTCGTGGAGGCCGTCGAGCACGCGCACCGCACCGGTCACGAGGTCATGTTCGCGACCGGGCGCAGCTGGGAGGGCACGCACGGCATCCTGCTCGCGCTCAACATCGCACCCGAGTTCGTGGTGTGCTCCAACGGGGCGGTCGTGCTCAAGCGCATCGGCGCCGCGAACCCCGGCGGCGAGCCGCAGTACGAGCGCTGGCACGTTGAGACGTTCGACCCGCACGAGGTGCTCACGCTGCTGCGCGAGCACCTGCCCGACGCGCGGTACCTCGTCGAGCTCCCCGACGGCGCGCGCCTGTACACCGAGCACCTCGACGACTGGAACCTCAGCTCCGCACGACTGGTGCCGTTCGAAGAGCTCGGCGCGCAGCGCGTGTGCCGCGTGGTCGTCGTCGCGCCCGAGCAGGAGGAGCAGGACTTCGTCGACCTCGTCGCGCGCATCGGGCTGCACCAGGTGTCGTACGCCGTCGGCTGGACGGCGTGGCTCGACATCGCCCCGCAGGGCGTCGACAAGAGCACCGGCCTCGAGCGCGTGCGCACCGAGCTCGGCATCGACCCGGCGCACGTCCTCGTGATCGGCGACGGCCGCAACGACCTCGGCATGTTCCGCTGGGCCCTCGACAACGGCGGGCGCGCGATCGCGATGGAGCAGGGCCCGCAGGAGGTGCGGGACGCCGCGGGCGAGACCACCGCGTCGGTGCAGGCCGGCGGAGTCGCAGCCGTGCTCCGCGCCCTCTGACCCGTCCGGTCGTCGAGCGAGCGCCCTTCGTCTCGCTCGCTCAAGACCGAGGTTCCGTCGCTGAGCCTGTCGACGCGCGCGTTCAGCGGCATCCGGTGCGCCTTTCAGAGCTTGCACAGCCGTGGTTGGAAGAATGGGCCGACAGTGCTGTCGGCTAGACTCGACGCCTGTTCGACGGATGCCGCCCTCTGGGTGGGATCGGTCGGGAGGGTTGTCCGAGCGGCCGATGGAGCTGGTCTTGAAAACCAGTGGGCAGTGATGTCCCGTGGGTTCGAATCCCACACCCTCCGCTGAAGACGAGTCCGGAGGGGTGGACCACGCGAGAGCATCCCGAGAGGAACCGAGTGAGCGAGACGAGCAGGCACCCCAGGCGCAGCCGCCGCACGGTGGCACGCCACGGTGAGCTCTCGTCTCCGCATCCGTTCGGAACGATCCTCAAGATCTTCGGCGTCGTGATCGCCGTCGCGCTCGTGTCGGGTCTCGGCGTCGCCGCGTACGCCGCGTACGACCTCGCCGCGAGCTTCGCCGACGGCGGCGTCGAGCTCGAGGGCCAGGGCGCCGTCCCGCCCGACATCGGCGCGATCGAGGGCGGCGTCGACCTGCTGCTCGTCGGCACCGACGAGTGCGAACCGGAGTACGCATCGATCTTCGGCGACCGCTGCAAGGGCCCTGACGCCGAGGGCCAGCTCAACGACGTCAACATGCTCGTGCACATCGCCGACAACCCGCGGCGTGTCACGGTGGTGTCGTTCCCGCGCGACCTCATGATCCCGCTGCCGTCGTGCACGCGCGAGGACGGGTCGGTGAGCCCCGAGACGTCGAAATCGCAGATCAACGAGGCGTGGAGTCGCGGCGGCCTGTCATGCGCCGCGAAGACGATCTCCGACCTCAGCGGCGAGAACATCCCGTTCGCCGCCAAGGTCAGCTTCGGCAACGTCATCAACATCACCGAGGCGATCGGCGGCGTCGACGTCTGCATCGGCAACGGGGGCATCCGGGATCCCCACACCGCGATCGACTGGCCCGCCGGACCGAGGACCATCTCGGGCGTCGAGGCGCTGCAGTTCCTCCGCACGCGCCACGGTCTCGAGAACGGCAGCGACCTCGCGCGCATCTCGAACCAGCAGCAGTACATGTCGAGCCTCGCCCGCAAGCTCGTGAGCGAAGAGGTCCTTTCCGACCCCGCCGCGCTGTATCGGCTCGCGACGACTGCCGTCGACAACATCACCCCGAGCCAGTCGCTCGCCAACGCGTCGACACTCGTGCAGATCGCGATGGCAGTGCGGGGTGTGCCGTTCGAAGACATCAACTTCGTGCAGTATCCCGTGGTCGATGACCCTGCCGACCCCAACCGAGTGGTGCCCCACTACGAGCTCGCCGACAAGCTGTGGGCGGCGCTCGCCGCGAACGAGCCCATCGAGCTCACGAACGACCAGAACAACACGGGCGGTGTCGTGACGGTCGACCCGCAGCCGACCGAGCAGCCCGTCGAGACCGCGCCGGATCCGTCCGCGACCGGCACCCCGGCGCCGACCGAGACGGCCGTGCCGCTCGACGACATCCCCGGCCAGTCCGCCGCCGACCAGACGTGCTCGGCCGGAAACCTCAGGGCCGACGGCTGATGGCGGAGCAGAACCGGTCCTCGAGCGAGGACCGCGCACCGCTCGCGCGTCACGGCGTACTGCCGACGCGGCATCCGTTCGTCACGATGCTGGCCATGCTGGGTGTCGTGCTCGGCGTGGTGGGCCTCAGCGCGTCGGGCATCGCGGCGTACAGCGTCTGGAACGCCGCAGAGACAGTCACCGCGAACGCCGTGGTGCTCGACGAAGACAAGCCGCTCCCGCCGTCGCTCGGCGCGATCGAAGGCGGCGTCAACATCTTGGTGGTCGGCTCCGACTCGTGCGAGGGGCAGGACGTCGCCCTCTTCCCGCGGTGCGCCGACGACGACTCGCCGGGCGAGCGCAGCGACGTGACGATGCTCGTGCACATCTCGGACGAGCCGCGGCGCGTGACCGTCGTCTCGTTCCCGCGCGACATGCTCGTGCCGATCCCGTCGTGCCCCCGGGAGGATGGCGGCGGCAACCACTCGGCGATGTCGTCGCAGATGATCAACGCGTCATACATGTACGGCGGGCTCGCGTGCACCGTGCTCACCGTCGAGGAGCTGACCGGCGAGAAGATCCACTTCGCCGCGGCGATCCGCTGGACCGGCGTCATCAACATGTCGGACGCCATCGGCGGCGTCGACGTCTGCGTCGCGGGTGACATCAGCGACCGGCACACAGGCCTCAACCTCACCGCCGGTACGCATACGCTCCAGGGCGTCGAGGCGTTGCAGTTCCTGCGCATCCGGCACGGCATCGGCGACGGCTCCGACCTCGGCCGCATCTCGAACCAGCAGCAGTTCATGTCGTCGATGGTGCGCAAGCTGCAGTCCGACTCGGTGCTCGCCGACCCGGGCCGGCTGCTCAATCTTGCGACCACCGCGATCAGCCAGGTGCAGCAGGGCCAGCTCGTGCTGAGCTCAGGCCTGACGAACCCCACGCTCATGGTGCAGATCGCGATGGCCGTCAAGGACGTGCCGTTCGAAGACATCGTGTTCGTGCAGTACCCGACGCGGTACGCCTCCGATGACGGCGGCACCCGGGTGATGCCGGTTCGGGATGCCGCGGACTCTCTCTTCGCCGCGCTCGCCGCCAACCAGCCGCTGACGCTGACCGGAGATGCGAGCCAGGGCTTCGGCGTCGAGGTGACAGGGGAGGTCGCGCAGGAGACCGCACCCGTCGCGACGCCGGCGCCCGAGGCGACCGGTGCTGCCGAGGGCTCGGCGGATGCCGCCGCTCCGACAGACCCGGCCGCTCCCGCTCCCGAGCAGCGCGTCGAACTGCCGTCCGAGATCGCCGGCCAGACGGCGAAGCAGACCACCTGCACCCTGCCCGAGAACTGATCCCGTCGGTTCTGCGCTCGCGCGCGCAGCGGCTATGATTGCCAGGTGTGTTCGTCGGCCACGGCCGTTCGGACGCCTGGAGACGTCGCATAGTCAGGCCTAGTGCACCACCCTGCTAAGGTGGAGTCCCCGTAAGGGGACCGAGGGTTCAAATCCCTCCGTCTCCGCCACAAGTTCTCCCCCTCGATCCCTTGGAAACACTGGGATCGCGGCCGTGGCATTCTCCCAGAACTCGCGGTTTGCGTAAGGAACGCGTAAACGTGCGCGCGCTTCGCGTCACAGCACCGCGCCTGGGGTGAGCGCCTTGGGGGCGGCTCCGGAGGGTCACCGCAGCGGTCAGGCCGAGATGGTTCCCGGTCGGCCTCCGAACGCGGCGGCCACCAACTCGAGGGCGACCTTCTCCGCGACGGTCTGGAGTGCCTCGCGGATCCCCGCTCGCTCGATCATGCCGATCAGGGCTTGCCGACCTGTCGGCGACTCCGCGATCGCCGCCAGACCGAGGGCGCCGCCGGCGCCAAGAAACGCGACCGCAAGCTTTCCCGTGTTCGACATGTCTGCTCCTTGATCTTGAGATTTGAATCATCAATCTTGTCGATGTGACAAATATATACACCAATGAGTCAGATTCGCAATAAAGGAGTACCATAGCGCCCGTGGCGAAGTTGCGAGTGACCCTCTTGCCCGTCGCCCTGCGACCAGAAGGAGACGCTGCGCTGTCGCCAATGGCGGTCTCGGTCCTCTGTTCTGAGCGGGGGCTGTTGTCCGAGGAAGTCGAAGACGCTGAGCACGTCATCCCGCAAGTGCGTCGGATGCTCGCCGGGGTCTTGCCGCGAGAGATCGATCAGGATCCGGTTCTGAGGCGTCGCGTCCAGCGACTCGAGAACGTCGGCGTCGAGTACTCGGCAGGTGCGCCGAATCTACTATTCAGCGCTGTTCTTCCGATCGCCGCCTCTGAGTTGGACGGAAGAGCCAATCGGTGGACGCGCCTGGTACAAGGTCGTGCCGACGCGAGGACCCACCCACCGGAAGCTGAGGTGTCTGCGTTGCTGGGGTATTGGCGCCAGCAGCTCGTGCGGACTACTGCCGCCTTCGACTTTCTTCCCGAGTTCTTCCCGATATCGCAAGTGCGCGCGGTGTACTCGTCGGTCTGGGGCGAAGATCAGCAGGACGCGAACTTTCAGCGATGGCTGTTGTCGGCGCGGGACGTCGATGCAGAACCTGTCGTCGCAGAGCAGGACAGCGCGGATGTCCAACGCTCAACGCAGGCGGCCTTCATCGATAGGGTTGCGGGCGTGCTTGGGGCAGAGCCCTCGGGCATTGCGAACAACTGGGACCCGAAGTATGTCGGGGTGAGCGCAGGGATTGCGGCCCTCGGCGGGGGGATGAGGGCGTTCCCCGTAGCAGTGGCTGCCGGAGCGATAGTGGGGTCGCTCGTCGGTTGGCAACGAGCTAGAAGTGCAGGGCGTCCGCCGAGCTGGTTCCGGAGGACGCAACCGCAGCGTGTTGAGTTGCAGACGTGGTATCCAGTGCGTCCGAGCCTCGGACTGCCAGAAGCCCTTGCATCGGGAGGTGATAACGCGAGCAACAGCTAACGCCGACAAGTTTGCCTGATTCGGGCCGTCTCTCGATCACTCCTCATGCGAAGCCTTGAACCATCCGCCGACATTTACTCGAGCGTCGCTTTCGCGTCAGGCCGTCGGCGCCTTGCTGTCAAACAGTGCCCGCACGCCGGCCTTCGCGGCTGCACGATCTAGCGCCGCCGACACGGCATCCAGGTCGTCTTCAAACAGGTCCGAGTAGACGTCGAGCGTCATCGCGGCCGACGTATGCCCGAGCATCCGCTGAATGGTCTTCACGTTCGCGCCGGACTGCACTGCCAGCGACGCTGCTGTATGGCGCAGATCGTGCACCGTCATCGGCTGCAGCTCAGCTTTCGTCAGCGCGGTCTTGAACCAGGACTTCGATCCATCGCTGGCGCGGGTCCGGCGCATGTAACCGCCATCGGGCGCGGAGAACACGAGAGCATCACGAGAACGACCCGCAGTGGCCGCGAGCAACTCCTCAACGAGGAAGGCCGGCACAGGCACGAGCCGTCCTTTGTGCGACTTCGTCGTGCCGACATGGATCTTTCCTTGCACCTCCACCGCGTTCGCGTGGATGTGGAGACGTCCCTTCGCCGCATCGATGTCGCCGACGCGAAGCGCGGTCGCCTCTCCCCACCGAATGCCCGTGTAGGAGAGCAGGAGAACGAGCAACGCGCGATCGCCCGAGTGCTGGGCGAGTCGCAGGACCTCATCGTGGGTCAGGTACCCGTGACGGCCTCTAGTCTTCTTAGGCAGACCGATCCGTCCGACGCGCGCAGGGTTCGAGGAGATGCGCCCATCAAAGACCGCATCGTCGAGGACGCTGGCCAGCACCCCGAAAGTCCGGATCGTGACGGTGGCTCCGATCTCGCTAGACAACTTCGCCACCCACGCGCGAACGTCCGTGTGCCTGATGGCCGCGACTTCCCACCGGCCCCATGTCGGCTCCACTCGCAGCCGCCAGGCCGTCTCGATTGGTGCGAACGACGAGGGTTTCATCATTGCGCGCTTGGCCTCGAGCCACGCTGGCCCCAGGCTTCCGACCGTGACTTTCGCGGCTTGAGGGTCGATGTACGCACCCTTGGCACGGGATGACTCGATCTCGGCAAGCCACAGCTCGGCATCCCGCTTGCGCTGGAAGCCGCGCTTGCCGCCATGCGACCCGTCGGGCTTCTTGTAGCGGACCTCGTACCGCTTGCCCTTTACGGTTGTGTACGGGCGAACGCTACCCACCGGCCGGTCGACCGGCGTTGTAGTTCATACCCGCGAGGCGCCCCGCTGCGCGAGCCGCGATGATCCACGACGACGCCGTCCGGTGCGGGACGCCGAGCTCCGCCTGGATCAGCTTCGCCGGCGGCAGGCCAGCAAGCGCCGCGGATCCGTACAGCAGTTCGATGACCTGCATCCGCGCTTCGCTCGACCCGCGACGCACGACCTCCGCCGCGAGCTGGGGTGGCAGCATCCGTCCTTTCGACGTTGTCAGTTCGTCGACTGAGATCCATCGGGCGAGCGGATCGGACTCGTCGTCGAGGGTCAGGAAGATGCAGCGCGGCGCCGCCGACTGCACGATCGCCTGCATACCGACTTTCGCCACCGTTGGATAGTTCAGCTCCACGTCCTCACGGATGGCTGTGTTTGTGACGCCCTTGATGACGTAGCGGCCCTCGCTCTCCACGTAGCGGGCCGTCACGGCTGTCGATACGCCGAGATCGGCATCGACCGTCGTCGCGATGAATCCCGGGGCAATGCGCAGCGCGGACCCGATGGGCTGCGTCGCATCCTGTGCCGCGACGGGTGCGCCTTCGAGAGTTGTCACGTCGACCTTCACCCCCTCAGTCTGTCTAACCGCGCGGCACTTTCGCACCAACCTCTTGCCAAGAGTAGCATATAGTGCTTCACTCATGTTCAACAACGTGGACCATGCGCAGCTGGAGGTGGACGATGGTCACAATCATGCAGGTGCACTCGGACGATCCCGAGCACACCTTCCTTACGCCGCAGGAACTCGCCGATGCGCTGCCTGGCATCCCACTCAGCCGACTTGGCTCGTGGCGGCGCACCGGCGACGGCCCGAAGTATCTGAAGTTCGGTCGCACCGTCGTCTACAAGCTCTCCGACGTCAACGCATGGATGGAAGCGCAGACGCACCGGAGCACCGGGGACACCCTTCCGCGAGGGTTCCGCCGATGATCACGGTCTACACGACAGGATCCGCGTGTGTGCAGTGCACGATGACGAAGCGGGTTCTTGATGCCGCCGGCATCCCTCATTCGGATGTCGATCTCGCCGACCCTGCCAACTCCGCCGCCCGCGAGTACGTCACCGACGATCTCGGCTATTCGCGGGCGCCGGTGGTGGTCATCGACGATCACCACCACTGGTCGGGATTCCAGCCGCTCAAGATAAAGGAACTCGCCGAACGGATCGCGAGCGCGCGATGAGCGGCACTCCATCGGACGACCCCGCCGACCGCCTTGCGCAGGAGGCAGAGGAGGTGCGCCTCCAGATCGCGCGCGCCCAGGCGCGGCTCTACAACCGCGAGAAGCAGCACCGAGAGGCGCGGCGCCAGTACCAGCGCGACTACTACGCGCAGCACCGTGAGGAGCTGCTCGAGTACCAGCGGCAATATCGAGCGGCACAGCGCGAGAGGGATCCCGACGCCTACCGCGAGGGAAAGCGTGCCCGCACCAAGCGATGGCGAGACAAGCATCGGGACGAGGTGAATGCCCGCCTCCGCGAGAAGTACCGAGCCGATGCAGAGGAGCGTCGTCAACGGCGACGAGAGGCATACGCTCGGAACCCCGAGGAGCAACGGTCCCGCCGACGGGCCTACTACGCGGCGAACAAGGAGAAGCAGCTCGCCGCGCAGCAACGGTGGAGGGACCGCGAGAAACGCCGCGTCGAAGCCGGTCTTCCTGTGCGACGGCTGCATCGCGTCGACGATGACGAGCGCTTCGCCAACAGCGCGGCCGCCGACGCGTTCTTCGGTCGGGAGTGGACGGATGCCGAGCTGAAGGCTGCCCTCGGGTCAATCGAGACGCCTCCCGAGCTGCTGGCGGCTTGGAAGCGGGACTGCCTGAGGGCCCGCGCCGCACATCACCTCTCCGTGCAGAAGTACGAACTCGGGCGCCTCGAGAAGGAACTCGCTCGAGTCCGGCCAGGCCCGAAACCCAAGCCCCCCATGACGCCCGAAGAGATCGAGGAAGCACGACTCGATGCGATTGGCCGCCAGATCAACGAGCGGCTTCGGCACCGTGAACCACCGCGGCGCACTCACCACCTCGACCCCGCCGCGCCGCACCCGCAATTACTCCGGCAAGACCAGATGGGAATGAACCGATGAACACCGTCAGCGAAACCAGCACGCCGCTCATCGATCGGTCACAGACCGAGGCCGTGCTCTACCGGGTTGCGATCTGCGCCCTCACCTGGCATCCCGGCAAGACGGATGCCGATCCCGGTTACCGCGTCGAGGACGACCACCGGTGGTGCCTAGCGCCGCTAGACGGAGTAGACCCTGGGCTGCCGGTCCGTGTGCTTGTCGCTGCGACGATCCTCGACCCCTCGCGGCACCGGGCTGAGCTCGTGCGGTCCCTCAGTGCGCTCGCCGATGAGTAGTGCAATAGCTGGGCGCGCATCGCACAGCGGCGCGAATACCGCGACACGATCGGCCAACCCTCCGAAGGCCGTGAGTGTAGCGGTCGCGATCGGCTCCGTTCCGGGCTTTCGCGGCGTATGCTCACTCGCTGCGCTCCCTCCGCTACTCCACGTCCCGGCACTGCGCCGACCCCGACCGCTCTGTGCGCCGCTGTCGGAGGGATGGTGAAGAGCGGGCTTACAAGCGGGGTCTGTGCCGGCGAGGCGGGGTCGGAGTTGCGCTGCGGTTCGCGCGGGAGGACGAACCGCGCGGTACCGCCGCTGTCCCTTCGCAGCCCGTCCCAATCAGCGGCGGAGTGGGCGATGTCGGCGCCCCGGATCACACTGAAGCCAGGTTCGCGAAGGGAGGTGCGGATATGACCGGGCAGATCGCTCTGACCGTCGCGCTCGTCGTCGTCGCGGTCTGCAGCGTCATCGTCGTCGTAACTCTGCCGGCGACGGCGCTGGCAGCCGCGCGCGCCAATCTTCGTGGTGCCCTTCGGCTCGGGGTCGTGACTACAATCGCCGCCGCGGTCGCGATCGCCGTCGCGGCTGTCGTCGGAAATGCGTCGGCCTACGTCTCGACGTTGTTCTAGCTACGGGTCGATCCGCAGTTGACGAGACATAACGCTCGAGGACCAATCACCGAATCTCGAGGGCCGGGCCGGGCGTCGGCGGCGTGACGTTCGGCGTGGCGACGTCGATCGGCGTGCGCTCCGCCAGCGCCGCGGCGCGGAGCGCATCCAACCGGCGCTTCAGAGTCTCCTCCGCCCCCGAGCGGGCCACCGACTCCTCGGGCAGGGGAAGGCGAGGGAGCACGTCTGCAATCGCAATCTCGTGCAGCGTGGCCAGCATCTCCGCGACCTTTGCCGGAAATCGTCGGGCCTCGAGCGCATAATCCGTCGACGCGCGCAACTCCGACAGCCACTGCATCCCTTCAGATCCCGTCAGCGGAGTGACGTGCTCACGCGCGAGAGCACGACTCGCGCCCGCGAACCCGTCGACCTGGCGCGAGTCGAAGACCCACTCGCCCGAGCGCCCGACAATGGTAAGACGGTCGACGGATGCCTCGTCCTCGAGGTCGGCGACTAGCGCGCGGTTCGCTTCGAGGGCCGCATCGTGCGCTGCCCGGTCGGTGAAGCGGGCGGCCCTCCCGGCAAGGTCAGCGAGCAGAAAGCGGGAGGTCTCGGACAGCAGACTCACCGCGCGCGGCACGCCGGCCACCGCGAGATGCGTGCGATACCCCTCCCGCTGGAATAGCTCCACAGTGGCAGATGCGACCTGGGCCGACTGGAACGAGCCCTCGAGCAGCAGCGACCGGCGACCTGCCCGCGCGCAGGCCAGACCGGCCCGCAGCCATGCCGCAGTCGCCTCCGCCAGGATCTGCGTCGCCTCGTCTGACCGCGACCGCGACAGCTCGATGTAGTAAGGATGAAACGCCCGCAGACCGTCTGCACTCAAGATCGCGGTGGCTGGAGGCTCGGCAAGCAATCCGCGGGCGGTGCGCCCCGGACCGGATCCGGGCTGCCCCAAGACGAGCGTCAACGTCGGCCGATCCTCGGGAGAGGTGTCCCCGAATATGCTCGGGGCAACCGTTCTCTCGAACAGCATCTCTAATGCGGCGTCGTCCGGCCTGGGCTCTGTCACAATGGCAACCCCGAGTGCTCCGCCGCGCGGCTACTGAACCGCACGAGCAGCGCGTCGAGCGCCGTTCGGTCATAGGCATCGACTTCGAGAAGCTCACGGCGGATTGCGGATGCCTCGGCGATCGCGTTCTCGTGCAGGATCGCGCCATCGTCTGCCAGGCGGAGAACCGCGGCGATCGCCGCGTTCGCGGCCTCGCGGACAGCGTCGTACGTGACGATGTCGTTCGCCCGCCATGCCGATCGCTCGTCCGTCACTGCACCTCCGGTCGCGAGTCTACTTCTGCTCCCTCGGACGGCCGCTACGAGTCTGGTCGACAGGTGGAACGCTTCTCGCGCCCAGAACGTGGTCCACCGATGTGCGCTACCGCTCGGAGGAGTACCATGCTTGCAGGACGGAGCTGCTCGGGCCCTGGGGCGAACCCGGGGCCCGCCACCGTTCTCAGGAGGACTCATGCGCTACAAAGTTGTAGTGACGAAGGTGGAGGTGGCTGAACTCTGGGTGCGGGCCACCGACGAGGAAGCCGCCGCGCAGAAAGTCAAGGATGAGCTGATCACGCCCTGGTCCTACGCCGGCCGGTGGGATACGAAGGCGACGGAGGTGCAGGTAGTCGACGCCCAGCCGGAATCTGGCGGGTCGAATCCGAACCAGACGTCCACATCGGGGCCCATGCTGCTCAAGCTGAAAGACGCCGCGATGGAACTGGGTATCTCCTACGGCACGCTGCACGCCCTAATGAAGGACGGCGGCA
This sequence comes from Microbacterium sp. CPCC 204701, assembly GCF_004010105.1. Classification (GTDB taxonomy): domain Bacteria; phylum Actinomycetota; class Actinomycetes; order Actinomycetales; family Microbacteriaceae; genus Microbacterium. Next base: position 39,422 of record NZ_RRYE01000004.1, on the reverse strand, counting down.
TCGAGTACACCAAGGTTGGCTCAGGCAAGTACATCTCGAGAGCGTCGCTGGCGGCCTTCATCGAGTCAAACACTCAGCGGTAAGATCGAAGGACTGGCCTCCGTAGCTCAGTGGAAGAGCCACTCCGTCCTAAGGAGCGGGTCGGGGGTTCGAATCCCTCCGGGGGCACCATATCGAGTTTCGATCACGAGCATCGAAGCGCCGCAACCCCAGTGGGATATAGCCGCTCCGACCGACGACATCCGGAGGACTCAAAGGCGAGCGCTCACTGCTGACACGCACCGAGGCGCGACGGGCTAAGCAGTGTTCAAGCTGATGGGGGGGTAAGCGGCAACTTGCCATCCTTGGCGAGGTACCCGAGCACCACAGCCCGACAACGGCTCCGGCAGCGACGCCGACGATTTTGGTGAAGGTGTGCTCGTTCGACTCACGCACGTCCTTCTCGCCGTCAAGGGCCCACACGTACTCTGGCGACCCGAATGCCAACTCACGCACCACCGCGAGGACGGATGTCCATCCGGTTGTATAGGCTCGCGTCGGGGAAGCGCTTGCGCTTATAGCACGATGATGGAGAGAGTCCAGCGTTGGGTGCGGCACAAGTACGCGAGGGAGCGTGGAGTCGGCGGGTCGTCTGCCGCATTGCAGGTTGGGGAGATGCTGAGTGAGGGTTGGAAGCTTCGTCACCTTCGCAGGTGCACCGGGCATCGGCCGGGTTGGCCAGACTGAGGACTCGCAAGTCAGGGTTGACTTCTTCGAGTCGGCCGCCGAACCTCGCGCAGAATCTGTGTGGAAGCCGATATCTCTCGTTCGGAGGGTCCAACTTGAGGAGGAGACCCGCGTTTTCTTTCGGGATGGGGATGAACGCTGGCGCGCCGGCCGAGTGATCGGGGCGAGGGATGGGTTCTACTACGTCAAGGTCCCGAACGTCGATGGGCGGGTGGAGATCGACGAACGACACCTGTACACGCGATGGGACAAGACGCCCCGTGATCCGCTGCAGGTTCTGCTGAGCGGAGCCAATGAGACACCCCGTTACCGGGACGCCCGCGAGCCCGTGCGACGTCTACTGCTGGAGGAGCGGGCTGCGACGGCCTCTGCTACGGGGATCATGTCGGCCGGTGTACGGATTCACGCTCACCAGGTCAGCGCCGCACTTCGCATTATTCGTGACCCCGTCCAGCGCTACCTGCTTGCTGACGAGGTAGGCATGGGTAAGACCATTCAAGCCGGCCTTGTCATGCGGCAGTTGCTCATCGACCAACCCGGGCGACGCATCGGACTGATCGTGCCGGACGCGCTGATGGCCCAGTGGCGCTCGGAACTCCGGGGCAAGTTCCATCTCGATGATTTCCCAACTGGGCGCGGTGGGTCGCCGTACGAGATTTTGGGGCACTCCGAAGTCTCACGTTGGCACGACCTTCAGGACGTCGAACTTCTGGTGGTCGACGAGGCGCACCTCCTGGCGAACACAAACTCGCCGGACACGCGGCCATACGCCGAACTCGCAAGGCTCGCACATGCCGCACCTCGAGTGCTTATGCTCTCTGCGACCCCGTTCGCTCGTAGCGCCACCACGCACCTCGCACTGCTGCACCTGCTGGATCCGCAGTTGTTTCGATGGGAGGAGCGGGAGCACTTCGAGCAATTGTTGTCGGCGCGGCGCGAACTCGCGTTCGCCGTCTTTGGCCTGGACCCGGACCCGGACCCAGATAACCCGGAGTTGCTCGAGCTCCAGTTCGACGAGATTCGCTCACTGATTCCCGGGGACGAAGTCCTGCGGGAGGCGATGGCACGCGCGATGGCCGTTTTCGAAAGGAACGGCGATGTCACGCAGCAGGTTGATGAAGATGCGCTCCGCACAGCCGTGGAGACAGTCCGCACTCACATCTCAGAGACTTATCGACTTCATCACCGTGTGATTCGCAATCGGCGTCATGAGATCGCTCGCCAGAAGTTGGACGATGACGGACTCCTGACACCGTTCGAGTTCACCGGCCGGACGCGTCCGAAGGCTATCCGCCTCGAGGAGAGCATGGAGGACACGGCCGGCGCGCGGGCAGTCGCAGATTGGGCGGCCGGCTGTGCCGCCGCGATTCTTGACGACAGCATCGACGCAGCGCTCTACGGCCACGTGCTGGGAGTATTGGCTTCGCGAGTTGGTGGGCCTGTCAACGACCTCGTCGCGATCCTGGAGTATCGCCATGGGGCGGCCCTTGACGACTCTGCACTGGACCCGGTAGAACGCGCGATTCTGAACGCTGCCCCCGTCCACGAGTTTGAGTCGCATGTATTGGATCAACTCAAGGCGTTGAGTATCTCCGACGGCCTCGGCGCCCTCGTTGGCGCCTTCGTTGGCCGTATGAACTCAACTTCTCGCGCGGTCGTATTCTGCGGGCGTGGGTCGCTGGCCGAGAATCTCGTCGGGGCAGTTCGCAATGCTTCCGGATGGGCATCCCGAGTGCACGCGCACGTTAGCGATCAAACCGAGGCTCAACGTGAACATGCGGTGTTTCAGTGGCGCACCTCGGGCGGGCTCCTGGTTGTCGATGAAAGTGGTGAAGTCGGTAAGAACTTTCAGGACGCGGCTTTCGTCTTCCACGCGCGGATGCCGTGGAGTCCGAACGCGCTGGAGCAGAGGATCGGTCGCGTGGATCGCTACGGCGACAGCGCTCCCGCCCAGCAGTACGTGGTGGTCGCGGGTGAGCGCGGCGAGATCCTTGACTCCTGGCTACGACTCCTCGCATCAGGATTCGAGATATTCAGCAACTCGATCTCCGCTCTCCAGGAGGCAGCCGACGAGATTGCGCTCGATACATGGGCTGCCTGCGCGACCGACGGAGTTGAGGCGTTCCTCGAACGAAGCGACGGGATCCGGAATCAACTCCAGAAGGAGCGGAGTCGAATCAACGAACTGGACGCTCTAGAGTCGAGCTTCGGGACCCACTCCGATGGGGAGTCGATCGCGGCGTCGATCGCGCGGTACGAGGAGAGTCCGCGCGACCTCGAGGATGCCTACCTTCGGTTAGTGACGAGCGCAGAGGGTTTCCGGCTGACGGCGTCGCGCGACAAGGGCGGAACCCTCACCTTTGGTCGGGACCCGATGGAGCAACCGCTGTTCAGCCCGCGTCTGCTTGCCCGATTGATGTCTGTCGATGCGGCGCGGACGGGCTCCTTCGACAGATGGCGTTTGCATCCCGGCGAAAGACTCTTCCGCCGCGGCAATCCATTCGTTGACGGCATCGAAAGCCTTCTTAACCTGGACGACCGGGGGCAGGCGGTGGCGATGTGGAGACTCGATCCGCGCTGGCCGAACGATCCATTCACGTTCTTTGGCTTCGACTTTCTTATTGAGGCGGACCTCGACCCGATGCTTCAGGTGCTGGAAGGCGACCCCATCGTTGAACCGGTCGCGCGTCGACGTGCGGATGCCGCGTTTCCCCCGCAGCGCCGGCGGGTGTGGGTTCCTGTCAACACACAGGAGCCCATAACGAGCCTTAACTTCATCGCCTACTTGGACCGCCCCTTCGAACTCGGACCGGATCAGAATCTGAACTACAAGCGGATTCCAGCGCTTCACTCTATTCTTGGTGGCGAGCAGAATCTCGCTCCCATCGCGACAGCATGCTTCGAGGCGGCTCAGCGCTACGTCGTGGCTCTCGACGACGTCACCGTCGTTTCCGAGCAAGCCGCGCTGAAGGTGCGACGCGAGACCGAGATAGTCATCGCGCAGAGTCGGGCTCGTGCGCAGGCCACTGGTCTGGTGGGCGATCCTTCAGCACTCGAGTTTGAGGTTGCGATTGGGCAAGCACTCGAAGCGGGAGTTGTCAGTCCCGTCATCCGGCTGAGCGGCGTGACGTGCGTCGTGGTCTCGGCTCAGCCATGGGGGGCATATGTCGAGCGATGACATTTCGGCCGCACAATCCGCACTTGAACGGTGGCCCGAAGTCGTATCCGCAAGCGGCCTCGACATCTCGGATGCCTGTAGGCGCCTGCTGGACGCGCTCAGCGGTTTCGAGGTCGGCAGGTCCGGTTGGCGCGACGTCGCGGCGCTCGTCCGACAGGTGCTTCTCATTGCGGAGGAGACTTATGGCGGCGATCGCGTTCTTGCGGTACCAAACTCTCCTCTTTGGCCCACGGCGGTTCAGTGGGAAGACCTTGAATGTCAAGCGACGAGACTGGCGGACGGTCGTCTGTCCATCCGGGCTCTGGATTGGGAGCCCCCCGCAACTCCCGAAGGCGGCAACGTCGGCCGGGACGCCGCTCGGCGTCAGGTCCGGGACGTGTATAAGGACGTCGAGCCTAACGAGTTACGCCTCATCGAAGCCGATCCCTTCTGGAAGGAAGCTCACCGCTATCCGACGTATCGTGGTGAGCCGCAGAGGCAGGCCGCCCGAGCAGCGGTACTGAACGACGAAGGTTCGCTCGTCATCTGTCTCCCCACCGGTCGGGGCAAGACAGCAGTTGCGTGGAGCAAAGTTCTCCTGTCCACAAGCGGAGTTACAGTCATCGTCGTTCCAACCGTCGTGCTTGCTCTCGACATGGAACGCCGAACCCAAGAATTGGCGCGCGAGCGGGGCATCCACCTCAGCCCCCTCGGCCGGTACGCTTACGTCGGCTCGCTCGATGCCGACACCAAGGCTCAGTTGCGTGAGGCGGTGCGATCGGGCAGTCAGCGACTTCTCTACACGTCTCCCGAAGCGTTCGTGTCGGGGCTCGCTCCGGCGATGCTCGCATGTGCTGAAGCGGGATTGCTGCAACAGGTCGTCATTGACGAAGCTCACCTCGTCGATCAATGGGGTACCGACTTCCGGCCAGAGTTTCAGACCATGCCGGGCCTAATTCGCGACGCATACGCCAACGCGCCTCAGGGACGTAAGCCGTCGGTCCTCCTTCTGAGCGCAACCCTCGCTCAACGCCCGGTCGACCTGCTGACGACACTCTTCTCTGTCGGAGACTCGCGTGCGCAAGTGGTGTGGGGTTCGGAACTCCGTACAGAGCCGGCCTACTTCATCGACTCGCATACAGAGGAAGACTCACGACTCGCAGCGGTCCTCAAGGCAGTCAGTTGCCTTCCGCGCCCACTGGTTCTTTACGTCACCAGGGTCGAAGATGCCACTGCATGGCTTCGACGATTGAACGACGCCGGCTTCAACCGAGTCGGTGCTGTGACGGGTAAGTCGTCTGACGAACAGCGTCGAAAAGTAATGGAGCAGTGGCGCGGCTCGGAAGGCGCCGCGACCGGGTACGACATCGTGGTCGGGACTTCCGCGTTTGGTCTCGGACTTGACATGCCGAACGTCCGAACTGTTATCCATGCGTGTCTACCCGAGACGATTGACCGTTACTACCAGGAGGTGGGTCGTTCGGGACGGGATGGAAGGCCCTCCGTCGCGTACCTCTCAATCGGCCCCGGTGACCATCGGCTCGCTGAACGACTGAGTGACGTCACGATGATTGGCGACGAGGTGGGCTGGAAGCGGTGGGAGCAACTGCGTCGAGGCAGCGTAGCCCTCACTGAACTTCGCTTCCGAGTACGAAAGAGCGAGTTGCCGGAGCACCTCGACCAGGGATACGGGCGTAGCGCGGCATGGAACGTCAGGACTCTCACACTCATGGCCCAGGCGGGCATCATCGAACTGCGGGTACCCCAGTTCACTCCGGATCCTCTCGCCTCAGTGGACGAGGTGGAGGAGGCTCGCGCCAAGTTCTTCGAGCAGGTCGAGGACTACATCGAGTTTGAGTTGAAGAACGGCGAGCACCTCAGCCACAGCGGGTGGACTTCAGCGATGGGCAAGGTTCGCGACCAGGTGAGAGAGGCACAACGCCATGCACTGACATCGTCGCAAGGGCTCGCGTCGGGTGCAGAGTGCGTAGGCCGGCGAATCGCGAAGCACTATCGGGTCTCACACGGCGGTGGCCTGCTCATCACGCAGCCGTCGTGCAGGGGTTGTCCGTCCTGTCGCCGTGATCCGTCATCGGCCCCGCCCAATCCAGCCGAACCGGTTCCGAGTCTGCCTGAGCCTTCGACTCGGCCGGATCCATTGGCGAGGTGGCGGGGAGACAATCCGACGCTGTTTGTCTGGTATGACGACGGGGAAGACGTTGAACCACTCTTGGTGCGGATGGCGCAACGTGAGGTTCGCGTTTTCGCCGGGTTGAACGCGCAAGCGGGCGTGAAGTTGCAGCGCGCCGCAGCGCATACGCCGATCGTGCTGGATGACCCGACTTCCGTAGCGCCTCTCGCACAGTCGTACTCCGGGCCAGTCGCGTTCATCCTCGACGAACCCCAGATACCTGACGCGGCGCTGGAGCGCAATAACTTGGGAGACGTGTCATACATCTTGGGACCAAAGGAAACTCCCAACCCGGATCGGCCAGGCTGGTCGCGACGCGACGCCCAAGACTCGATCTCAGTACGCGCACTTATGAAGGAACTCTGACGTGGATGTCCTGAACCCGAGCCCTGCGCTCTGCCTGCCACAAACCATGTGGCTGACCTACCAGGTGATCATGACCTCGCCCGGGCTAGGCCCGGACGAGGTCATTGCGATGGTCGTGCCCGAGGGGCTCGCATCGCAAACGCAGCACGGCAAGCGAGCCCTGTCTGGATTGCGTGACTTCCGCTTGGTACAGCAAGACGAGAGCGGGGCTCTGTCGGCAGAGTCCATTGACGGTGCTTCGCAGTTCGTGCGTCTCCTTCGTCGCCGTGCCGTTGTCGCCCCGTCGGATGAAGGCCCTGACTATGTTGGTGCACCGGACCTGCGTGCCGGACTCGTGTGGCTGATGCGGCAGGCCCCGATGCTTCCACTCGACTACGACACGGTTCAGACGGAGGCGACTGGAAATCCGTTCGTCAACGACACCCGGTGGAACGGGTTTCGGCTGTGGAGTCAGGCACTGGGCTTCAGTCGGCCGGCGTTGGCAGCGCTGTCAAAGAACGCGAGTCAGCGGGCGAAGATTGTTCCCGACCCGACGGAGGCAGTCATCGATGCTATCCGTGCTCCGTTTGGCGACCCGCTCCCACGCGGGGAGCAGCTCCCCATCGGAGAGTTGCTGAGCTTTCTGCGGGCCGAGCTGCCCGTGCTGCCCGGCCATCCAAGCGCGACGTATGACGGTATGGCAGCAGATGATGAGTCCAGTCTGAGGGTGCTCGGTCTGGCACTGTCGAGCGCCGAACAAAGGGGCGTGCTGACCATGGCCTATCAATCTGATCCATCCGGCGTCATGGCCCTACCGGATGCGCAGGATTTCGGTCGTAGCCGCTACGTCTCGACAGTGACAGTCAAGGGATGACGAGAATGAGTGCACAGGTCAATTTCGTCTGCTGGACGCCGGAAGATGTCATCTCTACCATCCCCACCGAAGCCGCTGTACCGTCTGACGAGGTCCTTCTGGCAACCCACGCACCGCTGCGAATCACAAGGCGAGGGGGTCATGGAGGACACCAAGCGTCCGAGCTCGTCAGTGAGCAGCAGGTACTTGACGAATTTCTCGGCGCAGCGCCGAACAACGGTGTGCTTGTGGCAACGGTTATCGGTGAATCTGGCGCAGGAAAATCTCACCTCGTGCGTTGGGTCAACGCGACCATACCGCGCACGCCGCGACGACATGTTGTCTACCTCCAGAAGACCGAGACGAGCCTCAAGGACGTCGTCGAGGCATTGCTCGTCAACCAACGGGATCCGGAGTTCGAAGAGCTCCGGCGGAAGGTGTCGACTCTCGGGAGCGGGATGAGCGTCGACGAGATGGAGCACAAGTTGCTCGCGGAACTCGCAGAGGCGCTCCGAACCGCTGAGGCAGACAGTGCCTACGGAAAGGCCCTTGTTGGGGAGAACGGGCTTCGGCTGTTCTTCACCGATCCCCTCTTCGAACAGCATCTATTGAGAGACGGTTCATTCATCCGCCGACGCGCAGAGCACGCGCTCCGTGGGAGGGACGCGGATGAGGGTGACATTCCGTTGGAGTTCACGGCGGCCGAACTGCCCACGGACATCGGCGACTATGCGAACGTTCAGGAGGCTGCTGCCGCGACCCAGAAACTCTTCCGCCGACTGATCGCGCAACCGGCAATGCAAGCGGAGGCTGCGCGTCTGATCAACGAGAACCTCGACATCGCAGTGATGAAGGCCGCGAGTCTCGCGGTAGGTGACATCGGGCAAGCCTTCAAGAAGATCCGCGAGAAACTGGTCGGCGACGAGATCATCCTTCTCGTTGAGGACGTCGCTCTGATCCAGGGTGTGCGACGCGATCTGCTTGACGCGATGATCGAGGTCGGCGTCGTTCAAGGCGTCGAGCGCTACGCGACAGTCCGCACTCTCATGGCCGTCACCCCTGGCTACTACCGCGAGTCGCTGCCAGAGACTTTCCGTCGGCGCTCAGAAGCGACTTCGCCGATCTATGCGGTCGACGTTGAGTTGGATGGAAGCAGCGAGAGCGAGGACGACCTCGTCGACTTTGTGGGTCGCTATCTGAACGCGGCGCGCGTTGGCAAGGCGAAACTCGAGAGTGAGTCGCCGAACGTTCCGAACGCGTGTTTCTCGTGTCAGTTCCAGACCTCGTGTCACGACACGTTCGGAGCATCGCGGCAAAACTTCGGGCTCTATCCGTACAACAAGGCAGCTGTGCTCCGTGCGATCAGGGCTTGCGCGGAGAAAGATCCCGGGCTCGACCACGCCTACTTCAACCCCCGCAAGGTGTTGTCCCGCGCAGTTCGGAATGTACTTACCGATAACGCCTCGATTATTCGGAATGGCGAGTTCCCGCCCTCAAACTTCCTCTCGGAGGAAGCTGCGGAGATGCGGCTTCCACGGCTACCGATCTACATCCGAGAGCAAATCGAAGGATCGCTCGCGGACGAGGAGGCGGGGCGACTCGAAGCGCTCGTCACGTTCTGGGGGAGCGTCGGCACTCAACCGATTTCGGGCGAGATTCTGAGCGCGTTCTCGCATCCTCCAGTTCCCGCGTCGATCTACGAGTCGACCGTGTCGGATTTGCCAAGTGAGAGTGAGTTGACCTCGAGACGGGAGCGATCGGACAATGGGATGCCGCGGTCTGTCCAGAGCAAACTTGACTCGATTGATGCCTGGTCAGAAGGAAAGCCACTGACTCAAGCCCTCGCCAATGAACTCCGGACCGTGATTCGGGAGGCTCTCTTGGCGCGGATCGACTGGTTCGACGTCGTCATCAAAGAACCGGACGCCGCCACGGTCACGAAGGCGGTGCCGGTTGGTGCGCGAAGCGTGTCGATCGAGGGCGCGAACGAGAACTTGGCGCTTGGCTCGGCGCCGCTTATCCGTCTAGAGCGTTCCGCGCGAATGGCCGTTACGTTCAAAGGACTCGTGATGCTGACGGAGGGCTTTCCCGAGCGGGCTGGCGACGCCCTTCCACGCTTGGATGGCCTTGTCGCGCCCGCGGTGCATGCCGCCAAAGCACGGATAATTGCCGAACTCCGAGTGTCAGAAACCGACCTTGTTGGCGCGACCGCGTCGCTCATCCGCGGGGCCCTGTCCTGCGGAGTGGTTCAACCGAAGTCAGATCTTGACTTCGTTGCCGCGTCTCTCTGGCGAGACACGGCCCGCCGAACCGATGCCGGTTCTCGCTCGGCGGAGTGGGCCAATGCCTACCAGGCGTACGTCGCATCGAGATCCGCAGTCATCGAGCGCCTCCTCGGTGGCATTGGGACGGCACAGGGCTCGACGGGGGCGGTTCACGCGATCGACTTCGCTCGATTCGCCGCCATTACCCGCAAGGCTCGAAAACTGGCGCTTGGCGATTCCGAATACGAAGTTCCCGACTGGTGTCGCGATTCCGAGCGGAAACTCAAGACACTAGTCGCGCTCGGGGGCCGTCAAGTATCCCACTGGCAGTCCCTCCTCGATCGCGTGCGTGTCCATCTGCCGCACGGATCCTTCACCGACACGATCGATGCCATCGAGTCCGCAGTTCGTGATGGACAAACGGAAGGCCTAGTTCCGGTCGCCGACCTGGCGGATCTGGCTGCTCGAAACAGCGCGGCGCGAGAGCTGGACGCGAAGTCGATTGCCCAGATTGAGAAACTGCTTGCCGCAGCGGCATCCTGTGCGGGCACAGACCTGGCGATGATTGCGGGTGGGACCGCGGGAGCCGATCTTCAGGCTATTGCGGACTATCTCGACTACAGCGCGCGGTGGGTCGCGGCCGGCTTGAGGCAGGCTGAGATCAGCGGCGGGGCAGTTGAGGATGTGGACGAGAGGCTCAAGTCCGTCCTGGCAGATTGGTTCGAGATCACGGGAGGCGATGCCAGTGAGTGAAACAACGCTCGCCGACGACGCACGACGATTGGCGGCCATCGCTAGGGCGAAGCGGGAATCGGAAACCGATTCGCAAGAACAGCGTCGCCTTCAGGCTCAGATCGACAAATTGAGCGTGGAACTCACGAAGCTCGGCGCGGCTCTCGAGATCCATCGTCGTCTGGGGGAGATCGGCGCACCCGTCCACAACCTGCCAGACCTAGGCTCGGCTCCGCGTGACCTTCGTGACCAGATCAATCGCACTGGTCGTCCGACTTGGCGGCACATCAATGCGCGTGTCATCCGACTCGAACGCGTCAACAGCGAACTAGCAGCAGCAGATACTCAGGCTTGGGCCTCCTGGGCAGACGGCCAGATCTCAAACCTGGCCACGACTCTGATCCCCATGCTCGGGTTTGATCGCCGTAACACCGAGGCTCGCGTGCTGACCCTGCAGAAGAGCGCTGGTAAGCCTCCAAGTCTTGCGGCCATCGATGAGTTCCAGGCTCTTTGGCGTCGTGTGAGGGACGACCTCGCGGAGATCGAAAGCGCGGGAGCAAACGCTGTGCTGAATCGCTTCGTTCAGGGCAGAATCCGCCTTTCCGACATCACCGACGAAGAACTCGAGTTGCTGCGGGCGGACGAGACGCTACGCGACCAGTTGTACCTCTCGCTGTCATGAGCGTTGATCCGTGGCGTAGCGTCCCTGACATCCTCAGCCGACTTGAGGACCGCGAGCTCCCACTCCTCTCGTGGGGCATTGTTGACGGGTTCCTGAGCGAGCGCGACGTCGAGGACGCAATCGATGCACAACTCGATATCGATGCGGCTTCGCCTGACGCCTCTCTTCATTCGTCTGATGACTACTTGCAGCATCTGCTCGACACGGGCCTGCTCCACCGCATCCCAGACACGGTGCCGAAGTTCCGGACCCGTCTCGCAGAGACACTGCGACTGCTTCGGACACTACGACAGTTGTGGCCGACCGACACCGCCGTTCCTGGGTGGTGGAGAAACTCCAGTCCGCTCGTGGCCGATTATCGATTGCGTGTCGCGCCACGGCGGTATCCGCGGCGAGAAATCGGGGCGAGTGAGGTTGTCGCGTCACTCACCACCGTGCCGGCCTGGGCGCCCGGCAGCGCCGATGTTCTCAATCGAGTCATCGGGGACGGACGCCTCGCCAAGTTCCAGGTGGACGCGACGAAAGCGATCCTGGAGGGTCTCGACGCCCCTCGTCTGACTGCGCGCATCGTGACAGCCGGCACCGGTTCCGGAAAGACACTCGCCTTCTACATCCCAGCGATCATAGACATCGCGGCTACCACCGATGTGAAGCGATCCGGGCCTCACACACTCGCCCTGTATCCGCGCAACGAACTCCTCCGCGATCAGGCTCGCGAAACTCTCCTGTTGGCCCGTCGTATCGGGGGTCTCAACGGACCCGGAACCAGGCATCTGCGTATTGGGTTGCTGTACGGGAGCACTCCGACCACCCATGATCTAGAAGTTCGTGGACGAGTGGGGTGGACGAGACTCGCGGTCGGGTGGGCGGCGCCGTACTTTCCATGCCTCACCGACGGTTGCCTCGGAAAGATGGTGTGGCTCGACTCCGACCGTCGCGCAGGAATCGAACAACTGAAGTGCGACACATGTGCGGCTGAGACGCCGCGAGGCGCGCTAGCGATGACGCGCGAGTCCATTCGTCAGACCCCGCCCGATATCCTGTTCAGTTCCACGGAGATGCTGAGCAAGCAAGCCACGAGCGGTGCGTTGGGAAAGGTGCTGGGGTGGCGTGGTCCGACAGGCACCCGGATGGTCTTGCTCGACGAAGCACACACCTATTCGGATGTGCATGGCGCTCAGGTCGCGCTGATGCTTCGCCGGTGGAGGCATGCCAACCGCCAGTGGGGCACCGACAGTCCGGTCGTTGTCGGCCTCTCGGCAACTCTCCGCGATGCCGGTGACTTCTTTGCTCATCTCACGGGGGCTGATCGCAGTGACGTCGAAGTCATTGCGCCGGCACCCGAAGAACTCAACGCCATCAGTCGTGAATATGGGATTGTCCTCCGCGGTGATCCCGTCTCCGGCGCAGCCCTGTTGTCGACCTCGATCCAGACCGCGATGCTTGTTGCCAGAACACTGGACACCACGCCAGGCACCTATGGTTCCGTGACATTCGCCTTCACAGACGATCTCGATTCGATCAACCGTCTGTATGACAACCTCCGCGACGCGGAGGGACACGCGCCGCGAGGCAGAGCACGAGGCGCGGTGCTAGCGGGTCTTCGGTCACCCGGCGCGCCGCAAGCGGGTCCTCGCTACATCGACGGTCAGTCGTGGGACCTCCCCGCACAGTTGCACCGTATGGACCGCGCCCTCAACGTGGCGCGGACGACCTCGCAGGACACGGGGGTCGATGCCGGTGCCGACGTGGTGGTCGCGACGTCCTCCCTGGAAGTTGGATTCAACGATCCCCGAGTGGGGGCAATCATCCAGCACAAAGCCCCTCGGGATCTCGCCTCCTTTCTCCAGCGGCGCGGTCGAGCAGGGCGGCGACTCGCAATGCGTCCGATGACCGTCGTCGTGTTGTCGGATTACGGTCGCGACCGGATCGCGTATCAGACGTACGAAAAACTCCTCGACCCCGAAATCGACGCACGATCGCTGCCGATAAACAATCGCTTTGTCATCAAGATGCAGGCGACCCATGCCCTTGTCGACTGGTTATCGCGCAAGACCGGCGCCGACGCGCGGCAAGTGCTGACGCCGCCTAAGGACTCGCCGTGGTTCAAGACGGATGACGTTCGCTCACTCCTTGCGGCTGTCGTAGAGGACGTAGCGACGCGGGAGGAGCTTGGCGAACATCTTTCGCGCGCTCTGCGACTCCCAACCGATGAGGTAGATGCCGCGCTGTGGGAAGAGCCCCGCTCACTGATGCTCTCGGTCATCCCCACTGCGCTTCGTCGCCTCGAGTCCAACTGGAGGCCACTACCGGGGCAAAGTGACGCCGGCGCACTGCCGTGGACACCGCTTCCAGAGTTCATGACGGACACGCTATTCGGTGCACTGAACACCCCCGATGTCACATTCGACCTACCGCCCAACTTCGCAGACGATCAGCCGTCGATGCCGATCAGTCAGGCTCTGCGGGAAGCTGTTCCCGGGCGGGTGAGTCGCCGGTATGGGTACGCGCACGCCACCTTGAGCACCTGGCTGCCCGTCCCTGCCGCCGGAAACGACCTCCCACTTACTGACGTCGTGTCAAAAGGCCACGCTCTGGGTGAGTGGTCGACATCCAGTGGCGACACGTACACAGTCGTTCGTCCACTGGCGCTGAAACTCGTGGCTCCACCCAACACAGTATCCGACACTTCGAACGCCCAACCGCTGTGGCGCTCGGCGTTCGAGTTCTCACAGGACAGTCTCTACCCCGCAGACTTGCCCGTACCCTCGGTGTGGTCGAGTCTCATCACCCGCTGCGCCTTTGCGCTCCATGTCGGGGGAGGCCCGCTCAAGGTTCGCCGAATGGCTATCGGTTCGGACGGCGAACTGACAAATCGTGATGGCTCGAGAATTCCGGTGCATGTGCGGTATGAGCATCAAGGTCGCCCTGCTGCCCTCGGGTTTGAGTTGGACGTCGACGCGATGGTGGTTACCGGGTCGCTTCCAGTTGATCGCCGCAGCTATCTCGGAGACTTCCCGGAGTCGCCTGCAGGACGCACGTTGCTGTTCCGCCGACTCGTATTGGAAGACCCGCGCCTCGACGATGTAGCCAACTCGTTCCAGAGGCAGTGGCTCACGGAGGCGTACCTCCACGCGTTCGTGCAAGCCGGCCTCGCGACGAATGACGTCCGTTCGATTCCCACCGGGCTCACCCGTGGGCGGTGGGCGACTGACCTACAGCGGTTCCTCGCAGTTGCGTACCGAGCCGATGATGCTGGTCAGCTTGGTCAATCAAGGACGCTCGATGCCTTGACGGCGTTGGCTGCGACTCCGCTCGTTCAGTCAGTCGTCGAGGAGCATGCGAGCCTGCTGGTCGTCGATGATGCGCTGACCGCAACCGCAGAACTCCTTGATCGTGTGTTCCTGGATACCGTCGCGAACGCCATCCTCACCGCGACCACCGAAGCCCTGTCGGACGCTCAAGATGGCGATCTTGCGGTCGACGTGGAGTTCTCGCCGACAACGCGAGAGTTCCAGATCTTCGTGTCCGAAACCTCGATCGGCGGCCTCGGGCTAATGGAGAAGTTGCATCGCGACTACGCACAGGATCCCCGTCAGTTCTGGGATACGGTCACCCGCGCAACCGGTTCGACCGAGGCCGAGGACGTCGACGAAGCGATGCAAACGATCGTCGCGGCCCTGGTAACCCCTGGTAGCGCCATCGCGCGTGGAGTCCTTGAATTCCGAGCAGCGAGCGGAATCGATGCGATGGATGCTGCGCTCCACGACTTGCTCGAGTCGTGGACAGAGTCTGAGGGACCCCCGTCTCACCTTCTCGTGTCCACGCTTGCGGCGCGGATGCTGCGACCGGGGTCCTCGCCGGGGATCGACCAGATCGTAACCGGACTCATCCAAGCGTGGATTCGCGAGGAGTCCAGGCTCGGAATTGAGATCGACGCGAGAACGATTGCCTACCACGCCTCGCAACGCCAACTCGGCGTGGATCTCGGAGCGATGAGCGCGGACTCAGCATTCTCGCTTCTGTGGCTGCGGGGCCCGCATGCGCGCAGCCAGCGCCTCGAGCACTGGCATCCGTACCGATCCGACGTCACCGTCGAGCGACGAGTTCTTGAGAAACTCACGACCCAAGATGTGCTCACCGTCGACGTGACGAGACCAAACTGGATCGACGACTACTCGCGGGCGATGGAGGAACAGGGTCGTGTCATCTTGAGTTCGCCCTACGCCTCCCGAACGCATCTCGCGACGGGGGTCCGGACCGCGGTCGTGACCCCGGTGGAGCGAAACGGACTGAGGACGTACGCGCGGGTCACCGCGCTGCGTCAGAAACACGGCATCGTGCTCGCGGAGATGTCGCTCGCGGAGGAGTTGCAGTGAGCGGACGGAGAATGGTGCGGACGCGGCCGCGCAACGGCCTGGCAATTAGCGATGTACTTACGGCGGCTATCGTTTCCGAGTTGTGCTGGCCGAGTGAAGAGCTCTGGCTGGTCTCCGGGTGGGTCACAGACATTCCGGTGCTGAACAATGCGGATCGCCAATTCGATGCCGTGATGGGGGCCGAGCCACGGTCGCAGATGACCCTTAGTGAGGCGCTCGGGGCGCTCACGAGGCGCGGGACGCAGTTGCACGTTGCGCTTCGGCAGGAAGATCACAACCAACTCTTCGTCGATCGGCTCTCGCGGGTCAGCGTGAGCGATGCGCTCCATGTCTATTCCAGCGCTGAACTGCACGAGAAGATGATGGTCGGCTGGTCCTGGGTGCTGAAAGGATCTATGAATTTCACCTGGAACGGCGTTCAGCGAAATGAAGAGAGTCTTGAGTTCGAGGTGGGATTGGCCGAGGCGGCGAAGCAACGGCTCGAGCTTCGGACTCGATGGATCGGCGGATCAGCGTGAGTCCGATTGGCGGCGACGAGTTCACCGCCCGGTTCTTCGCCGATCCGAACACCACGTGGCCGGGGCAAGATCCAAATGCGGCAGTCGCGGCTGCCCTCCAGCCATTCTTAGCCGCGCTGACCAAGCGCGGTGAATGCCCGCTTGTCTTGCCCCGCAGAGAGGCCTCCTGGCGAGCCGCGTGCTACTACGTGATCTGCTGGGATACCGCTCACGCTGGCCGGATCAGGCCCTTGCTCGAGGCCGCAACCGCGACGAATTGGACGCCCTTTGATGGTCGGGTCGCCCGATTGAACCCAGAGGATCCCGTCGATGCAGCCGTGCTCGAGTTGGTGGGGGACGGCACGACTTTTGTCCTGCGCCCGGATCCAGCGACAGCTAGCCCGACATACAGGGCACTTGGGCGCCTTGTTCGAACACTCGATGAGATCCCTCTGCGAAACCCGACCCCTCCGCGGCCAATCGGTCGGATGCTTCGAGAGTTCGACCTTGCGTTGGCAGTCGGTGCCGCCGAGACTTCCGCCCGTCTCCTTCAGGAGATCGAGACGTTAGGAGGGATCTCGCACGAGAACGTCGCATTCCTTCAGATCCGTCGGCTGGCGCGGCTGGGGAGGGATGTCGAACTCCTCGCGCATGGCTCTTTGCCAACCCTCGTGTACGCCGAGCCACCTCGGCTCGTCCGAGAAGGCATCCTCGGGGCCTGGGCCCGAGTGAACGTTGGCCCACCGATCGCGGAGGATCGGATCGACGACGCCATCGAACGGATTCGTGAGGCGAACCCTGACGTGGCTATGCTCGTCGACTCGAGACTCGCAAGATCCCACGATCAGGATGCGGTCACGTCCGGCGGGTTGGTTGCCCTCGCACGTGGAGACGCAGACCTGATCACCGCGTTCGCGTCGAACGAGTTCGTCGATGATTCTGTCCAACGACGGCTGCAGCAGATCCTCGGTTCGATTCCTCTGGCGAGCGCAAAGCAGGACAACCATCTGGATCAGACGGAATCGCCAGTGGCCGTGATACAGGAGGCCACGGTTGCGCATCCGCCTAAAGGGGCCGAAGAAGTCGCTGACTCGGCGGTCGGGGCGGGTGTCGCGGAGCCTGACGGCGTCGCCACGGATGCCGACGACGAGTCCGCGATTGAGGTTGACGTTGAAGTCGAGGTAGAGACACACCCGGCGCTCAATTCCTGGATCGACTGGGCGCGTGCGATCGGACCTGGCGCACCGGTCGCCATCAGCCAAGATCAAGCCGCATCTTGGCCGCCCGTGGCGACTATCGACGGAGCGTTTGCCGACGCAATCGACGATGTCGACTTGATGGCCACCGATGATCTCCTCCTTGGCATCGCGTGTTTTCTCGACGCGGACGACTTCGAGCGGCCGGCTCCTCGAAGCGCCGAAGCGTTGCTTCGCCGGTATCTAATCTCCGAGCGATACGCGCCAGCCGACCTTGCAGCGATCTGTGCGTTGCTAGAGGTCTTCCTTCGCGGTGCACCGAGCGCAGAGAGGTATCGAGAAGTCCTGGGGGACGTCCGCGCGTCATCCGAGCGGTGGGTCGCAATCGCGAC
The DNA here is from genome assembly GCF_004010105.1 of Microbacterium sp. CPCC 204701. Taxonomy (GTDB): domain Bacteria; phylum Actinomycetota; class Actinomycetes; order Actinomycetales; family Microbacteriaceae; genus Microbacterium. Next base: position 22,008 of record NZ_RRYE01000004.1, on the reverse strand, counting down.
TGCTTCGCGCGCACTCGACCTCGCCGACACCGTGGCGCTGGGACCGGCCGTTGATCCCAGCGCGCGAGCCGACTTCGTCGCGACTTTGATTTCGCCGCTGAACCAGCAGAAGCGTCGACTCGACGGCACGCTCCGTGACCTCGCTGCGCTCGTGACAGCGGATGTCGGACTCGACTTCGACTGGTCAGTTCCGGTCCCGCCCGACAGCGCCGCAGTCGAACTCGATTCATCGATCGCTGTTCGGATCCTGCTCTACAGCCTGGACGAGGGAACTCTCGCGCGGGTTGAGAAGGCGATCGCGCAGCGGTGGCCGGCAGCGACGGTTCGTACCTCATCGGAGAAGGACGGGAGCCCGATGCTGAAGCAGCACGCGAGAAACTCAGATCTCATCGTGGTCGCGACACGGCGTGCGGCCCATGCGGCGACGGGTTGCATTGCGGACAACGCGGGACCGGCCCTGGTGAGGTACCCCGACGGCGCCGGATCGGCGTCGATGATGCGAACGGTCGCTGCTGGCATCAGCGAACTCACGAGCTAGGACTTCGGGACTGTGCCTATCGCTGAGCAGCAAGCGATCCTGACGTCCGCACAACGCGCAAGAGGTGGCTCGTCAACAGGCGCACGTCGTTCGGGGTGTTCTGGATGCCGTTCCATCGGCGAACCTGGTCGGGGCCGAAGTTCCACGTGCCGTCGGTCCAGGCGCAGTGCTCTCGCAGATCCACCAGGATCTCTTCGATGCCAAGGCCTGGGAGTTCCGCCGCTGGTACGCCCTCGGTCAACGAATCCATGACATAGCCCAGAGACTGGATTCCAGCGCCGTGGGTGAGGCGCGACTTCGTCGGGGGAAGGCGCCACTCGAGTGGGAAGACCCGCTCCACCGCTCCCCAGAAGTGATTCAGGTGCATCAGGATCGACGGAATGTCGCCCGTGCCGTCCTCGGGGTTGCGGTACTGGTAGAGCGCACCCTCGTAGAGGCTGTTCTCGATCATCTTGAGAACGCTGTTGTCGCGAATGTAGCCGGTGGCCATCGTTGGGGTGCTGATCCGACCGGTGAAGGGGCCTTCGCCGCCGCCTACCCCAAAGTTCAGGATGTTTAGCACGGATGCCGGTAGACGGCGACGTGCGTACGCCGCGGGGAGTTCAGCCGACGTCGCCGGCAGGAGTTCGTGGATCAGGCCCTTCGGAAGTGGCTTGGTGTTGTTCACCAGGATGAACTGCGACCGCTGTTCGGCCTCGTCCTTGGCGATAAAACCGACGGCTGCCACGGGGAACTCGTCGACGTCAGCGTCACGAATCGCGGCGCTTCGCTGCTGTCCATCGACGAGCCAAGCGGGCTTTTCGTCATCGGCAAGACCGGTATCGACCGGAATGATCAAGTGGCCAACCGTCGAGTACGCGGCCTCCGACGCGCCGGCATCCAGTGGCCTGAATTCGACGCGATCGTCGAACGCCAGAACGATCGCGTTGGGGAGGATCGCAGCATCCGTCTCGAGGTATCGCCGAATTGCGCGGATGTGGGAAAGAACCTCGGGTCGCTGGTATCCGGCTAGCGTCTGATCGGTACGGTGCACGCGACTGACGGCGGCGAACTCGTGCACGCGCTTTCCATCAATGCCGAAGGCGAAGATGAACTGGTTTCCCTGTCGGATCCGGATCGCGGGGAGAACGATGGTCTGCTTAGGCATGGGAAGGGGACGAACTCCGGTCGGTGAGGGCCGCCACCTTTGCGGCGAGGACGGTCAGGTTGTGGAAGCCGCGACGTTTGTTGCGTTCGGTCCCGCGGAAGATCGCGATCTCGACCCCGTGCGTGCGGCACAGTCGGCAACGACAGTCTTCCCAGGGAGCAGCCACCAGCGTCTGCTCATACGCGGGTAGGTAGCTCTTCTTTGAGCCTCCCACGACAGTCTCATAATGACCGAGGGCGTCGAGAGCGCGGTCGATCGCGATGCGTGATCCGTCCAGGGCGCGAAGCGCCTTCAGTGTGCTTCGCTCAGCCGCGATCGCGTCTTGCTGTGAGACGGTTCCCGCGAGGATTGCACGGCGGAGAGTCGGGTTGCCATCCACCTGCGGCACGCGGAGAGCGACGTGCGCACCGTTCGGTGTATGGAAGTTGTTCCGATCGTCCATGAACGCTTGTCGGAAGGGTGAGGTGCTGTCGAAACTCGTCACGCCGAGTTTCGCGAACTCGTCCATCGCGTCGACACGCGTCAATCCAAGCAGGTGCAGTTCCGTTGACGGGTTGCGTACTCTGTCGATCTCTTGAAGGCACTCAAGAACGTCTTTCGTTCTGAGTGGGACCATGCCTCCGAGCGCGATACGCGTGTAACCCATCTCCTGCAGACGGGCCACGCTGTCGGCATAGCTCACAGGACTCCAACCCTGCGCGGCGCCGACAGGCTGAATCTGGGAGCCGCGTTCTTCCACGCGCCGGAGGAAGTCGGAAGCCAACTGCAGTGTGAGTTCACGCCGGTTGCTCCAGGCGGGGTCGACGTCGTCCAAACCCGCCGCACTCTCATAGCCGAAAATGATGTGGTCGACGCTCACTCCGGCGTCGAAACCACACTCCTCGTAGAAGTCGAGGGTCTCGTCCACGGTTACCGGGGGAACCTCCTCAGCGACGTAATTGAAGGCTCCGTTGTCGCCGAGCGTCTCGATCCCGGCGGGAAGACGGAAGAACCGCCGGACACCCATTCGGTAGAGCCGCGCCCTCTGCGACGAGGTGTACTTGCCGGACCCTGAGACGCTTCCATCGACGATTGCCTTGCTGACAAGGATGCCGTGATAGGGCGGGGAGTCGAGGACCTCGTGCGCATAGCGGTCGTCGCGCTGCCTCACACGGGTCGGAAGGTACTCATCGTGCTCAAAGTCGTATGTCGGGCTGACGAGATCTTGGCTGTCGGGGAAGAAGAACTTCATCGCGCGGCCGACCTTTCCGCGAGATATGCGCGAGCGAGGAAGTTCGAGAGTGCGCTGATGTGTCGGGGGGTGTTCTGGAGTTCGTCCCAGGGGAGCCCGAGGTCCGTCCACGTGCCACTCGTCCAGTGGCATTGGGGCGCTATTCGTCCAATCTCGAGCCGAGTCTGCGCCGCGGCATCCTCCGAGTTCACATCGACGTGTGCCATGACGCGCTCCATCAAGCGCCCCATTGCCCGAATGCCGACGCCCCCCATGAGGCGGGACTCTGACGGGCTCTTGCCCCATGCCGAAGGGAATGTCTCCCTAACTGCCGTCCAGTAGACGAGAAGGGTACGCCGGATGCCTTCAGTGTCGGTGGTGCCGGCCGCGATGTTCCGGTAGGGGAACAGCACGCCAGACGGAGACTCGACCGACTCACGCAGCGCCTCAACAAGCCCTGTGTCCGTCACCACGGCGTTGGGCCGGTCCTCGGTCGCCGTCGACGCACGGCGGATCAAGCCGAAGAAGGGTGATTCGGGGTCCATATTGAGCATGTCCACGAGTGCGGACGGCAGTTGTCTGGTGGAAAGACGCGCCGACGGGACGCGTGCAATCTCCGGCAGAAGCTCCGTCACCAACCCAACGGGGAGCGGCTGCACGGTGTTCACGCGGAGGAACTGCTCGCGCTGAATCTCGAGATCTTCGGTGACGAACCCGGCGACGGGTACAGGCAGGCGGCGATTGCGAGTGCGCGCGAGCGCGAGGCTTCGCTGCTGACCGTCAACAATCCATGCAGGTCGGGGGCCACCTTCCCCGTTGACGATGGGTATCTCGAGTGTGCCTGCGACGGCAAGCCCGTCGTTCACGCCGGGCCCGCGACTCGACTTGAATCGCACCTCTGGTGGGAGCGCGAGGATCAAACCGTTGGGGAAGAGCACATCATCCCCATCGAGATACTCCTGAATCTGGTTGACGTGCTTTCGCTTCTCGGGTCGTTGGTAGCCGATGAGTTTGCCGGCCTTGTCACGCGAGATGCGCGCCACATCGGCGACCTGATCAACTTCCTCAGCGGCGAGCGTGAAGAGGTAAAGCGGGATCTCGCCCTGAAGGACCCGCAGCGCGCGTCGCTCAATCCACTCCTGAGTCACGATGCTCCTCCATGGGCGCTTTCGAAGAGTTGCGCGAAGCGCTTTTGCTCGCACGCGAAGCCGTTGTCCCGAAGGATGCGGAGCGCGCGAGTCCGACTGATGGTCGGTTGTTGAGTTCTGATAAGCCGGACCGCTTCAAGGACCTCATCGTCACCGAGCGGCGTGCGCCGGTACTGTTCATCTCGTCTAGCGCCCTCCGCCCACGTGCTCCACGCCGCCCGATTTCGAGGCGAGTCAATGACGGGGCCCGTCAGTCGCTCCATCCAGGCGACGGCGGTACGCATATTCAGCGCACCAAGCGTGCCGCCAAGTGCGGATCGGAGCTTCGCGTCGGCCGGGAGCCTCAGCGAAGGGGCGATGGCGCTCGACCCGCCAACGACGAGCACGGAGTTCGCGACAGCCGCCTTGGCTACTAACGGAGCGAGCACATCTGCATAGCGCTGAGAGAGGACAAAGAGCGTGGGAGTTCCTTCGGGGATCTCGCCCCGGGATCCATTCCACTCGTTCAACCCGTCCCACCACGCCCTCTGCTGCTCTACAGGACCTGGGATCGAGTCGGGTTGGTTTGGTGTGAACGTTGCCCCGTAGGCTGGTCCAACAGCTGAAACCCTGCGCAGGCCGAGTCCAGCGGATGCGACGTAGGTGGTGGGCTCGAACCCGGCCATGCGCGACGCTGCCTCTAGTCGAGGGAGTTGCGACCATGCATCGCCCTGGTACAGCATCCGCAGCGGAACTACAGGCTCAGCAGACTCGATGCGTTTAGTCCAGGTAGACACCGCGGAGGGTGAGTCGGGTAGCGAGCGCCGCATCCTCAGTTCAGGCACAGCGAGGGACTTGCGGTCGGTGCAGGTCACGACGATCGTGAGTTTCTGCGACAACGTGACACCACCTAACTGCGTGTGTTTCGATGCTACTGCACCCCGCAGTTTCCGTCTATCATTGCGGTGCGTGCAATCCTCAGAAAGGGCGGAGGCTCACATGTCCCAGCGCAAGGCAGTTGTTCTCCTCAGCGGTGGCCTCGACTCCACGACGGTTCTCGCCATCGCAAAGAGCCAGGGCTACGAACCGTACGCCCTGAGCTTCCGGTACGGTCAGCGCCACGTCGTGGAGCTCGAAGCGGCAAAGCGCGTCGCGCAAGCACAGGGCATTGCGCAACACGTCGTCTGCGACATCGACTTGAGGACGTTTGGAGGGTCGGCGCTCACCTCCGAGACCGACGTGCCCAAGCATGACAGCGCCGAGGAACTCGCCGCAGAGGAGATTCCGGTCACGTACGTGCCGGCACGAAACACGATCTTCCTTTCCTTCGCCCTCGCATTCGCCGAGGTTGTGGGTGCAGCTGACATCTTTATCGGGGTCAACGCACTTGACTACTCCGGCTACCCCGACTGTCGGCCGGAGTACATCGAGGCGTATGAGACCATGGCGAACCTCGCCACTCGCGCCGGCGTTGAGGGCGCGCGTCTGAAGATCCACGCCCCGCTGATCTCCATGACGAAGGCAGACATCGTCCGGGCGGGCACCGAACTCGGCGTCGATTACTCACTGACGTTGTCCTGCTACGACCCCGACGAATCCGGCCGATCATGCGGGCACTGCGATTCCTGCCTGCTGCGCATTCGAGGATTCCAGGAGGCTGGGGCGAGCGACCCGGTCGCCTACCAAGCGGCCTAATGTCCTACAAGGTCAAGGAAATCTTCTACACCCTTCAGGGAGAGGGAACACACGCCGGGCGCCCCGCTGTCTTTTGCAGGTTCAGCCTTTGCAACCTCTGGACCGGGCGCGAGCGAGATCGTCCGCGTGCCATCTGTCAGTTCTGCGACACGGACTTCGTCGGGACTGACGGCCCGGGTGGCGGCAACTTCGCCACACCAGAAGACCTCGCCGACGCAGTTGAGGCCGCGTGGCCGTCCGGGTGGACGTCGAATCGAATGGTCGTCTGTACGGGCGGCGAGCCACTGCTGCAACTCGACGAGCCCGCCATTGAAGCACTCCACCGCCGCGGCTTCTACGTCGCGGTCGAGACCAACGGCACCCGGGTACCGCCAGCAGGAATCGACTGGCTCTGTGTGAGCCCAAAGATCGGCTCGGAACTGGTTGTGAAGCAGGGTGATGAGCTCAAGTTCGTCTATCCGCAGAAGGGTGTTGACCCCGCGAGTTTCGAACACCTGGAGTTCGGCACGTTTCGTGTTCAACCGATGGACGGCCCCGATGCCGCGGCGAACACCGCACTCGCCGTCGACTACTGCCTAAACCACCCGACGTGGCAACTCAGCCTGCAGACACACAAGTACCTAGGAATCGCATGACCTTCTACGCCGAGTTGGCGCGACAGTTCTCTTTCGAGTCTGCGCACTACCTGCCAAATGTCCCCGAGGGACACAAGTGTGGTCGCATGCACGGGCACTCCTACACGGTCGAGGTGCAGGTACGCGGTGCCGTCGACGAGGACACGGGCTTCGTCCAGGACTTCGGCGATCTGTCGGCGGCATTCGCTCCCATCGGCAAGCAACTCGATCATCGCCTCCTCAACGAGATCGACGGTCTCGAGAACCCGACAAGCGAGCACCTGGCTCGTTGGTTGTGGGAGCGACTCAGTGGCGAACTTCCACTCCTTCACACGATCGTTGTGAGCGAGACGCCGCGCTCGCGGTGCACCTATCGTGGCCAATCGAACGGAGGCGAATGATGCTGCCGGAGATGACGCAGGCTCTGCCCGACATCCAGAACCAGCAGGACCCTCGCGGCATCGCCCTCGACTCGGTGGGGGTGACCGGCGTTCGTACCCCGATCCGGATCACGGACGGCGAGGTGGATGCTGCCGGCGTGGGTTCGGCCGAGTTCGTGGTGACACTCGACTCGGATCGCCGCGGTACCCACATGAGCCGAATGGTCGAAACCATTGCCGCGGAGTTGCGTGAGTTCGACCCCAGGGGAGCGGCTGCGCTGGTGGCTGGTGCGGCCAACCGGCTCGGCGCTGCGAGCGCACGCATCTCGTTCGATCTGCCCGTCTCGTTCGAGGTTCGCGCACCTGTGTCTGACGTGCTGGCCTGGCAGGCGGCCGACGTAAACTTCTCCGTCGAGGGATCGGCCGAGTCGGCCGCAATGACCACGACGCTAACGACCCACGTGACGAGCTTGTGCCCTTGCAGCAAGGCGATCAGCGACTACGGCGCCCACAATCAGCGGAGCGCGGTGACGCTATCGATCACCGGTGGTCAGAATGACCTCTACCCGCTGACTCTCAGCGAGATGTTCTCGCTCGCGCGCCAGGTTGGCTCCTGCCCCATCTATCCGGTGATCAAGCGACCCGATGAGAGATGGATCACGATGGAGGCATACGACCATCCCGCGTTTGTCGAGGACATGGTCCGAGAACTCTCATCGACATGCCGTGCTCGCGGGCTCAGGCACTCGATCCATGTCCGCAACTTCGAGAGCATCCACAGCCACGACGCGATTGCCTCTCTGTCGTGGGCGCCTAACACCAGCAAGCAGGAAACCTCATGAGTCCCGAAGCCCCTGACCGTCGAAACCTGATCAAGGGCGCTATTGCGCTCTTCGTCTACATCGGGGCGATTGTGGCGGCGAACATCCTGTCGGCCCACTTCGGCCTCGTTCCGGTCGGTTTTGGCCTTGTGGTTACCGCCGGAACGTACGCTGCTGGCTTCGCGCTACTATCGCGGGACTTCGTGCATACCTACCTCGGCGTTAGGGGCGTGCTGCTCGGCATCGCGGTGGGGGTCATCCTGTCGTGGTTCCTCGCGACCCCTGCGCTCGCGATGGCGTCCGCGGTGGCTTTCCTCGTCGCCGAGCTCGCTGACATGCTGGTGTTCCTGTGGATCCGGCCTCGGGGCTTCGTTCGCGCCGCTCTGATCTCGAACTGTGTGTCGGCGCCGGTCGACACGGTGCTCTTCCTTTGGATCGCTGGGTTCCCGCTCATGTTCGAGAGCATCGTTGGCCAGATGGTCGGCAAGATCCTCTGGGCGACGATCGTGCCGCTCGGGATCTACGTTGCCGTACGAGCACTCCTTCGCGTCCGCCGAGAGCGGCACCTGCTTCGCGACAGCCTTCCCATAGGCAGCGCCGTCGAGTAGACCCCCTTGGTGGGCCCGTCAGTGCTCGACTGCTTCACTGGCCGGCTGCTTCAAGATCAACACGTGAGCCCACGAGCGGTCTGGGCGCAGTGCGCTGACGGAACCCGGTTCGGACAGTGACGACGCCGCGAGGGCGCTTGGTGCTAAGCAGCGGCGCACCTCAGGTTCGACAACCGCGCTGCGCAAGTGGGCGGAAGCGGGCTGGCACGAGAATCCACTCCTCAGTAAGCGAGCATCCCAGCGCCCAAAGTCGCCAGGCCGCTCCTTGCCTCGCTCCTTGCATTGGGGGTTAATCGCGCTGCGATCGGAGTTGGGACGCCAGGCCGGCGGACCCCTGCCGGGCGGGTTAGCCGCTGGTGCGGAGCACCTCGCCGACGCGGTCTCGGGGCCAGTGCGGGGCCATGCGGCGCACTTCACGGCGCCGACGACGGCGTGCTCGGCTTCGAGCACGGCGCAGCACAGCGATCTGCAGTTCCAGCGCCCGCAGCATCACACGGTCCGGTCCTCCGGGTGCGGATCGAAGTCCTGGAACCGCCCGGGAACTGGTGCGCCACCGTCTGTGCACTCCATCCAACAACCAGAGTGTTCCACGAATGTGGAACACTCTGGTATGTTGTTCCGCAGATATAGAACAGCCTGCCTGTTCACTCGCGCCGATCTCGGAGGCTTACTGTGGAGAACTACCTTCTGCCGGATATCAAGGTTCCCTTCGATGACCTGTTTCCGGATCCGAATAACCCACGTCTCGCCGTCGCGGAGAAGCCCGGCTACCACGATGCGGAAAAGTTGTTCGACGAAGGGCTGCGCACGCAGATCATGACTGTGCTCGGCGAACCAAGCTTCGAGACTGATGAGGTCATTCAGGCAGTCCTGGGCCAGGGGTGGATGCCCATCGACAACATCATCACTTGGGATCACCCAGACGACGGCCTGGGGCGGCATGTCGTGGTCGAGGGAAATCGACGACTGCTTTCGCTCTACAAGATCAGAACCGTCGAACTGGACAAGCAGGTTAAGAAGCTCGAGCGGATGGAGAAGCGCGCATCCACTTACCCTGCGGAGGAACTCAAGGTTCAGCGCAATTTGGTCGCTCAGATCCGCCAGATAAAGGCAGATACCGACGAACTGACAGTTGTGCCGATCGATGCTGACTCAGCGGATGAGTTGCTGAGGAAGTTGCCGCGCATCCTCGCTGTGCGGCACATCATCGGCGCCAAGGGCTGGGGCAACTACGCTGAGGACCTCTGGTTGCTCGAGCGTTATGAGCAGCTCTTCGAAGACAAGCACGGAGCGGACACTGGCAGGTTCTGGGACGCTGCCGTGATCCGCCTCGTCGCAGGGGAAGCGTCGCTCACTGCGACATCGCTGAAGCGGCAACTCAAGGCCGCGAGTTGGTTTGGACATTTCAAGGCTGAGTACGAGGATGAACTGCCCGAGGGTGAGTCGTTCTCGAAGACGGACTACTACCTGTTCGAACTGATCAGTCGTAAGCCGTGGATCCGTGAACAGCTCGGCCTCGGGGAGGACGACCGCCACCTCAGTCCTGAGAGTGAGAAGGTGCTGTTCGACTGGACCTTCAAGATGCCACGCGGTCGATCGGCAGACGATAACCCCAATGTCTTCTTTAGGCACGAGAATGTGAAGGTCTGGGACGACATGCACAAGTACGACCAGCAGAACGGCACGGACTTCGCGGCGAACTTCGATGTAGCTGCTCCGGACACTGCGCGCCCGATGGCGGAGATCGAGGCGGAGTGGCTTAGCCACAAGGCGAAGCGCAAGCCGCAAGCGATTATTGACGACCTTCTCAAGAGGCTTGCTGAACTCACGGCGGAGAAGCTCGCCACCGAGGGGACGGCTCTGCGGGTTCAATTGGAGCGTCTGCGCGATCAGTCGGACATGTTCATCAAGATGATCGACGCGACGGGGGCGTAGTGGCCAAGCGGCACCATCTTTCCGAGGAACGTGTTCAACGTGTAGTCGACGACCTCGTGACCCATCTGAGGGGCTACGGCAGCGTCAACGCACTCGCTGAGGAACTATCGGCCGTATCGGGGCAACGGATCTACCCCAATCGCATTCATGGACTGCTCGCGGAGGACGTGTCGCGAACTATCACCGACGTCACTCTCGGAGCACTGGAGGCAGGCCTCGCTGGTCTCGATGCCGGTAACGCATCTAATGCCGCAGGCTATGTCGATCTGGATGAGCGTATCGCTGCTGCGGCGTCTGCTGTGCCCTCGGGTGAAGATCTAGTTTCCACGCTTTCCGCCAGCCTCGGAGTCCCCGCGGCCGTTGTCCGTCGATCACTCCCTTCCCGGCTAGCGGAGCCTGTCTCGGGGACCGCGGAGTTCTCGTCGGGGGCGCCTGACTGGTCTTGGCAGGATGTCGCTGTATCGCGCGTTCTTGATGCCGTTTCGAGCGAACCGGAGCGCCGTGTTGGACTCATCGTTCCTACCGGTGGTGGAAAGACTCGTCTCGGTCTGCGCGTAATCCTCGAGCGACTCGCCCGAAACGATCAAGCTGGCAAGACGGCTATCTGGGTCACGCACCGTCGCGGGCTGGCGAGGCAGGCTCGCCGGAGCCTGCAACAGTTGCTGAAGGAGCGAGGCCACCTCCCAGATGACGCAGCAGCGATCTTCGAATCGCGGATAAAGTTCGTCATGATCGGTGACCTTGCGGGAACCCTTCAGGAACTGCAGGGCGAAGTCAGCATCATCGTCGTCGACGAGGCACACCATGCGGCGGCCCCGTCTTACGAGGCCATCTTCACATCGGAGGCTCCGGCACTACTACTCACTGCCACCCCAGTTCGGGCCGACAACCTGCCCATCGGCATCGACCATGTCGCGTTCGCCATCACCTACCGCGAATTGTTCGAGCGGAACTGCGTCATCGAGCCAGTGTTCGATCCACCGCTCGACATGACTGGCCTCGATTGGTCCACCTCCGAAGGTCTGACAGAACTCGCGGACTATCTGCTCGACCGCACCGAGCAGGACTTCGGCAAGGTGCTAGTGGCAGTTTCGATGCAGGACCGGGCGGAGCGCCTTCATGAGGCAGTGGTGGAGCTGTTGGACGCCCGCCCTGGTCACCCACTCGCTGTTGAGGATGTGGCGTTCGTGCATGGAGGGCGGAACAGCTATGGGGCGCTCGACGCGTCCGACGCGCTTGATGAGAGTGCAGGTAGTCCCTCCGGCATTCTGATCGCCACAGCAAGCCTCGTCGGCGAAGGGTATGACGATCCCTCGATTGACGCTGCGGTTGTGACCTACCCGTCAACTAGCATTGCGCATTTGATGCAGGTGGCGGGCCGCGCACTCCGCTGGGCGCCTGGGAAGCGGCGTGCTCACGTAGTTCAACTCCGGGAGTCCGCCCTCCAGTACTACTTCGACCAGCGATGGCTGTATCAAGAGATCTCCGACGAACTTCGTCCGGAACTCGTTGACCTCGAGTACGCCGATGTGCGCGAACTCAGTGTGCAAGTTGAGCGGCTCCTCGATGAAGCCAACGTCCCGGATCCTGTCAGGAAGCGCATCAGTGATCAGCTCCTCGCTGTGGAAGTTGGCACGGATGTTCGCGTCATGTTCGCGGGAATCAACTTCTATGGCGCGGTGTCCAGTTTCTCGCAGTTGGCATCGTGGAACGCCATTCTCGTGGACGGTGACGAGTCCGCACGATTCGTAAACATCTTCAATGACCTTTCGCTTCGTCAAGAGGACATCCGGGAAGCTCAGCAGTACCTAGGTCGCTCCCTCGTCCCTGACTCGGCGCCCGGCAGCATTTGGAAGTCCTACATGGATCTGATCAACGCGGCCGAGTACGCGCGCAAAGAGATCCATGGTCGCGACTACCCAGGGCGAGCATCGCGGCCTTACCGAGTCGGTACTCATACAACGTGGCTGCGTTATGCCACGTTGCGCTATCGCCCATCGGTTCCCGTCGAACTTCAGAGGTTCCTGGAGGACGCGGTCAATCGTGATGATGTCATCTCCGCCTATGTTGCAGAGCCCCGCGCATGGGCTGTCGCACTCCGCGTGCGGCTCCCCCTGGCGGGCTCTATTGCTTACCTTCTGAGCGACAGCCAGGCGGTGTGGACGCGAGCCGCGCGAGGAGACCTGCTGGATCGGCTGAGTGGCACGTCGCTCGCGGATCATCTTGCAGTGGTTCATGCCTGGCGTAGCGGGCTGCCGGCGGTGCCGGTGGCAGCCGTCGTGGTTGACCACTTTGCCCAGTTCCTTCCTGCTTCCACCTGGGAGACGCAGGCGCTCGACCTCGCTCGCCTCCGATTATCAAGTACTGATGCCCCGATAGAGGCGATGTCGCCGCGACGCGAGTGAGCAGGCGTCAATTGCGAATAGCAATGCACGCAGGCACTTTCTGTGTAAGCACTCGCTAGTTAGACCTGAGCGGCGTACTCTGAACCCATGCGCGGTGGCCTCGAGCGCTGGAAGCGGGGTGTCGATTCGCAAGGCGTTCGGCAGGCGATGGCCTACGCGTTCAAGGGGAGTTGCGACTCGCACCTGCGCATGGCGACGGGAGCCGACGCCCTCGCCGATTACAGCGCCGTCGACGCCGCGCACGTCACCCGCTTTACTGTCCAAGACGGCACTATCGTCACCGACCCGCTCGACGCTGAAGGGCTCCGGCGCTGGGTCGACGGCCACGACCCGTTGACCAACGACCCGCGCGGCCGCGAGCTGAGGTCTCCGAATGCTGACCTCATCCTCGACGGCACGATCAACGCGCCTAAGTCGTACAGCATCGCAGCACTCATCAACGCCGACCTTGCAGCAGAATTCGAGGCGCTACAAGACCGGCTCCGCACACGCATCATCATGACCTGGCAACGCGAGCTCAACGCTCGGCGCGGGGCCGGCGGCTGCATCCGGGAATCTCTCCAGCAGATTGAAGTCGTCGAGCTGCGGCACCGCCGTTCGCGTGCGCTCGACCCACATGTTCACCGTCACCTCTGGCTCAACGTCAAGGTGTTGGGGCAGGACGGCAAGTGGTCGAACGTCGACTCGCGGGTCGCGATGAAGCTGCACACCCTCATCAACGCCGAGGGCGAGCTCGCGGCGCGCACGGATCCGGAGTGGATCGCGGCGCTCGCCCGCAACGGCTACACGCTCGGCGATCACGGCGAGATCGCACAGCTCACGCACGCCGTGCGTCCGCTCTCGCGGCGCTCCAACCAGATCGAGGCGAACCGCGCCAAGCTGCTGCTCGACTGGCGGCAGGCGCATCCGGGACAGCATCCCAACCACGACGTGCTGCAGCACATCGACCGGCTGGCGTGGGCGAAGAATCGCCCGAACAAGGCCGGCGTCGTGGACGAGTCGGAATGGGCGGAGCTCATCTGCGACGAGCTTCGTGCGATCGACGCGGACATCCTGAGCACGCGCCCGGCAGTGCGGCACAGCGCGGTGGCGATCGCAGATATCGATCGCGAGTTGCTCGCGGCTCGCGCCATCGTAGATGCCGACACCCGCTCGACTGCGTGCGGGGGACGGTTCAGCAGCTACGACGTGCGGGCCGGTGCAACGCGGGCGGTCGCGGCATCTGGTGTCGCCGCCCGCCGTGAGGATCTGCAAGAACTGATCGACGACGTGCTGGCGAGAAGTCTCGCGCACACGGTTGATCTGCTTGAGGAGGGGGAAGAGCGGCCGAAACACATAAAGGCGTTCATGGCGTCGTCAACGGCGGGGCTCAAGATCGAACTCGCTGCGCGGTTCGACGCGATCACCTGCGCGGGTGTGTCGCTGCGGCGGTCGACGATCCTCGACATCGCGGACCGAGTCTTGGATTCCGAACTCAGCCTCGACGAGGCACAAGCCGCAGCTGCCGCAGCGATAGGGGGAACCGATCGGCTCGTCGCTGTAACGGGCCCGGCGGGCGCTGGGAAGACGACGATGCTGCGCGTCGCCCGTCTCGCGCTCGAGTTGCAACGCCGCCAGCTTGTTGTTGTCGCTCCGACCAAGAAGGCGGCTTCGGTCGCAGGCCGGGAGATCGGGGCTCCGGCGTCAAGTCTGCACGCTCTGCTCGCTGACCACGGGTGGAGATGGAGTCGTAACGAGGCCGGCGCCGAGGTGTGGTCGCGCCTCGAGGTAGGTGAAATCGATCCGCACACCGGACGGGTCTACGCCGGTCCGCGTCGGTTCAACCTTCGGCGCGGCGATCGAGTCGTCGTCGACGAGGCAGGCATGGTCGACCTCCACACCGCTAACGCTCTCGCGACGATCGCGGCTGAATCGGGCGCGGGCATCGCGATGGTCGGCGATCACCTGCAGGCGATGCCGGTCGGCCACGCTGGCGCGATGGCGTGCATGACTCGTCGCGCTACTGCGGTCGTCGAGTTGACGGCCGTGCATCGCTTCCGGGATCCGAGCTACGCCGCGCTCACGCTGCGCATGCGGGAACCGGCATCCAAGGATCACGCCCTCGCGGTCGCAGTGGACCTCGACCAGCGAGGCCACATTCATCGAGTGACGGATGCCGCGCACGCCCGCGATGTGATGGTCGAGGCGTACTTCCGCTGGGCGGCCTCCCGCAAGCGAGTCGCGCTCGTCACCAGCACGAATGACGAGGCGGACGCAATCAACGAGGCGATCCAGGAACGGAGAATCGAACTCGGACAGCTGAGCCAGGTCCGTCTCGCCGTTGGACAGGGGGAGCAGCGCCTGCTCGAAGGCGACGTTGTGCAGACGCGGCTAAACGATAGGGCGACGGATGTGGAGAACCGCGCGCTCTGGACGATCCGGCGGATCGGAACGGACGCTCTCGCGCTTGTCGCGCTCGGCGACAGCGGCGACGTGCGCAGGGTCTCGCTCGATTACGCGGCCGAGCACGTGCATCTCGCGTACGCGTCGACGGTGCACGGGATTCAGGGTGAGACGACGGATGCGTCGATCGTCGGCCCTGCGGTCGATGCCTCCGGCCTATACGTCGGTATGACGCGAGGGCGGCTGCACAATGAGGCCATCGCGATCGCACGGACCCCGGATGCCGCGCGCGAGCAGATCGCGGACAGCATGATGCGCGGGGTGGTCGAGGTGACGATCGAGGACTCGATGCGCGCCGCGCGGAGGGAGCTAGGGAGGGCGGCGCGCGTAACTCTGGATAGGGTGACCGAGAACCTTGCTTCCATGGACTCGGCGCTACGCGCAATCCGGAAGACGCTCCGTGACCTCGATGCCCACCTCGCCAGCGAAGAAGCCCGAGTTCACGGTCGGGCAGCCTGGACTGCTGAGCACGATCGCGTAGTCGGATTGCGGGACAGCTTGGCTACGCGCTACATGTCGGACGTGAGTCGGTACAAAGACTTGATGCGACGTTGGGAGGCGGCAGACGTCGCACCTGGTGCCGCTCGTGGTCGTTTGGCCGCGGCAGCGCCGATCATTGAGTCGGAAAGTGATCGCGGCGCGATGATTCGTCCCTGACTGTCTCGGTCAATTGGAGCGCTACTGTGTCAGCGGGGTCAAACTGGCGGCGGAGGCGACATTGACGATCGTTGCGATTCACAAAGCGCGGACCGTCACGGGTTTGCCGCTCGAACCGGTGGGTATCTGGATCATCGATGGACTCGATGCCTCTGCCTTCTACACTCCGGAACGTGAGAAGTACGCCTCACGCGCTCGCAAGGCGCTCATGGAGCGCCCCGTCGCGTCTCTGGAAGAGTGGGTGATCTACAAGGCACACAGCTCCCCGAATTGGGAACTCTTCGACCACGGGCTTCTCTTCGACTTCGGTTCTCCTGATGCCGCCGCGATCTACGACGAGGTTCATGCGGAGTATCGCGCGCTCGTCGACCAGATCCATTCGCATGCTCCGCACGCTGATCGATCAGCACCGGTCGCGGGAGACGCGGACGCCGCGGCAATGGGTTGGGGAGCGAGCAGGATCGCCGTTGCGCAATCGTGGTGGATCGCTTCAGAACTTGTGCGCCGGCACCCGGACCTCATGGTGTACGAAATGCATCCCGGCGGCGGGCAGTACGACGTCTTGTGTGTCGCAATGCCCGACCAGTTCTCGCCAAACCCTCGTCACCAGGGCCCCCGCGTGATGCTCAATCGTGTCGGAACGATCCAGGTCCACACCGGCGAAGAAGCAGCGGTGGTCGTCTCCGATTGGTCCGGGGCCCTTGAGGTGCCGAACCCGCACACGGTGATCAAGCGACTCGAGTCCGTGACGGGCTGGGGCGCCCCACCCAGTGCACCAGCGACGACGGAGAAGTCGCTCGTCTACCGGTTCTTCGCGTCGGCGTTGACTATGTTGCTGAACGACCGGCACCAGTGGGATGTGCGGAACGAGTTCCTCGACAGTTCCGACTACGCGTCGCCACGAGGGCTGATAGACAAGTTCCCCGCCGCCATCGCGGATTCGGTCGGAATCCCAAGACTCGGCATACACGGTGAGCCGCAAAGCCACTATTGGGCGCTCCTGCGAGGAAATCAGACGGTGGCGATGGTGTCGATGGAGGGGCGGGTCTACTTCGCCGGCACGACGCCCCGCGACTTGATGGCCGACTACGACAAGGCAGGGCGACGTCTTATCCCGATGACGACCGAACTCCTGAACCCGTGGCTTTAGACGCGCTGCTTCAGTTCAGCGGGTTTCCCGGCGCGCGCCGCCCTAGCCGACGGGGGCGATGGCGTTCGCCCATACCCAGCAGCGACACCGCTTCTCGCCGATGCTGAACTCGACTCCGCACGCGACGTCGTTCCACGCCACAACGACGGCGTCCACAAGCACCGCGTGCGGACCGAACCGCACCCACGCCCTGCACGGTTTCGGCTGCGGATCTCGGGTGACCGGGAGGGTGTCCTTCTGCAACTCCTGCGGCGTCAGCGTCTGAAGTGGGAAATCGTCGGCAATGCGCTGCAAGATCCGCGCGTCCATCATCCGGTCGTAGTGTGCCGCGTACCGCTTGTTAGTGCCCACGGTCCGGACATCCTTTCATCCGGTGAGACAGTCCACTCTAGTCATTATCGAAGAGACGTTCTATTCTTGGATGTCATGACGGACGCCGCCGTGGAACACGAACTCACCCTATGGATGACTGACGACATCCCCGATCGGATGTTCTTCGCCGGCCGTCGCTGGCGCGTCACCGACATTCCGACGAGACTGCGCGGCTCGATCTGGGAGCGCGAGCCCAGGGCGGCCGTCGGGATGTACGGCTGGCGATTCCAGGCGACCGACGATGACGGCACCTCTGTCGTCTTCGATGTGTTCAAGGCCGAGACCGAGTGGCACGTGCACCGAACGTACGTGTAGCGGGACCGGGCTCGTCTCCGCCACGCCCCGACGACGTCGCGCCCGCGCTCATTTCCGGTGCCGGTGCGCTCTGCGTCGTCGAAACTGATTTCGCGGGCGGGGGCCGGGTGGAGCCTCCTCGACCATCCCCGTGCGGCGTCACGGGTCGACAGTCTCCGGATTCGCGGCCATTTGGCGAGCCCGCGCCCGCCACCTGCTCGGCGCGGGTTAGCCCCTTCTCGCGATCCGTCGCAACGCTGGGGCAGCAGCAACTCCTCCATAGGCGGGTTCCGGGAAACCGAGCGCGCCGCCGGGAATGCCTCCTGTTCCGCCGAACGCCTCATGGGCCTCAACGAAGAGCAACTCCTGCAATGCTCTGAGGTCCGAGTACGTTGCATCCGCGCGGACGATCTCGAGATCCGGATCTTCACCGCAACGCGGCACGACGAGGATGCCGTGCGCATCGATCAGCAAGCCTGGGACTTCGAGGGCGTCCATATAGCGCCAGAGTTGTTGAATGTCCGGCGAGTCGGCCCAGAGCGTCGATATCGGCCGGCGCGTGGCGAGTTTGACCTCGACCGCGAGCAGTGGGATGTCGGCAGCGCAAACCACGAAGTCCACCACTCCGTTTCTCGTCCTGTACTCCGCCTTCATGGTGGGAACAATTCGCGGGAACCGCTCGACTTCGCCAATGAATCGGATCAAGGGCTTGACGACGTGCTCAGAGACCAGTGCCTCTAACGGAAGGAGCCCGTTCGGGATTCTCCGCCAGTCCGAAAACGTCAGCATCGTCGGGTCGGGAAGCTCTGCAAGACCGCGGGGTGCCACGGCCACTTCGCGAAGTTCAGACTGTTGCGCTGGACGAGCGGCGACGAGCGTCAACGCTTCGATCATCGCCGGACCTGCGTAGTGGCCAGATCGGCCTCGAAGCACCAGAAAGCCTCCGTTGGCAGCCGCCAGCTTCCGGAACGGGATGGGCTCGATCTCAACGAGGGGTGTGAGGTAGACCCACCACTGGTGGTCGTTGACAATGTGGTCGGCGGTGACCTCGATATCCGTGCGCCAGAACGGGCGCGAAGCGAGACGGGCCACGAAGCATGCGGCCTTGCGCTTGCCGACGAAGTACACCAGTGCGAGGTCTCCGAGCTCGCCGTGCTTGGGCGCAGTCCAGAGCGTCTCGAAGATGCCGAACTGAGCATCCTTGCGAGCCTCCGTGAGTTCGTCTTCGGACGGGAACGACGCGTCATCCCCAATCAGTACCCATGCATTCCGCGGCGTAAGCTTCGTAGGATCACCCGTCTCGAAAGCAGCCGGACGTCGCTCGGGCGCGATCGTTCGTCCCTCCCACGCTTCTGCATAGTCGAAGATGACGTTCTCGATGTGATCGACGGTGAAGCCGGCGATGGGCCGCTCGAAGACAAGACGCGGGACCAGTCGCTCGGATCCGTCGTCGTACTCCTCCAAGAATGCCTCGACCGCACCCGCAGCTGGCCGCGGTTGGGCGGCGACCCAGGCGAGGACCTCCTCGTCCGAGGGCACGCGCTCATCGTTATTGAGCAGATAGGCACGGATGCGTACGCGCGCGCCCCCATCGTTGATGGTTGCCAGGATCTCGGCGTCGGCGGACAAGAAACTCACCCAGGTGGGTCCGCTGTCGATGAGCCCGCCTTCTCGGGCGAGCGCGTCGAACAGCTCGAGCAGGGCGGGATGGGTCCCGATCGTCACTCCGTGCACGGACATCGCTACCCCCAGTCGGCATCAGACGGGGCACCACCGTAGTGAGAGTGCCCCTCCGCGTTAGGGACAGGAGATGACGACTTGCCCTCCAACAGATGGACGGATCCCGATTCGAGCGCGCGGTACTGATACCTTCCCGGAAATTGAGGCGTCGGGTTCTGACAGTCATACAGAAAATCACAACAGTGTCATTCTGCTGCCGCGGGATCGCTGCGCGATCTGTTGCCACCGGAGCCTGCGATGCGTTATGAGTTACGTTGCAGATTCGAGTCAAGCGGGCGCAAGCGCCCGTGTATCCTGTGGGGCCAAGTGCGATGACCCGGGGGGCCACGATGTTGTCAGCGTTTGTGGAAGGCATCATGCCGGGGCTTCGCAGTCTCAGGCCACCCCTATTCGCTGGGGTCCTGTGGGGGTTGTTCGCGTGGGTACTGCTAGCTAATCAATTTCCCAGCCCCGATGAGGCGACTGGCTGGATTGCGCAGGCCTACAGTGTCCTAGATGCCGTCGGCGTTGCGGGGATCGCCGTAGTGGTGGGGGTCGGAGCATTTCTTATTGGAGTCGCGGCCCTTGCGTTGACTGATCCGATCGCGAACCTCGTTGGCCGATTCGGAAAAAAGGTTGGCGAGGTTCGGGACTGGCAATTCTGGGTGCGGTCACGGAGGAAGCAGCTCGAACTGCAGCGGCGTGACGCTACGAGTGCAATCGAGAAAATCGACAGCGGGGCGGGTGGCCCGCGAAGCAACAGAGCCTTCGAGGAGCAGAAGCTCAAGGCCACCGAAGCCAGCCACGTGTACTTCTCAGGTTTTCTCGGGAGGTTGCGCCGCATCTATACACCGCAGAGCAAGGCCGCCGTGGCAGCAGTCGGAAAACGACGCTCGACTGAACTCACCGCTGAGGGTGCCGTCATCCAGCGCATCACATCGGAAGCGTTCGACGGGGCGGTGCTTAAGGACGGCATGTCCCGCAGCCAAGACCCGTTCTTTCGGGGGGCCAGCGCGAGTCCCGATACCGTAGCCGCATTGCACAGCGAACTCGGGTCCGACGCCTTGGACTCACTCCGCGTACTGGACGAGAAGTTGTTCCTCGAACTCGACCGTGAGCGAAGCGAAAGGCTCGTCCGCCTAGCGGTGTCCTTTCCCATAATTGCTTTCGGCATACTGTTGGGCGTTCTATTCAATCCGGCAATAGGCGTCGTCGTGGGGCTCGCTGGACTGATCCTTCTGTTTCGCTACTCCGCCGACCAGTCCGAAGAACGGGGCCGAATTCTCAATCTCCTGGTGCTCCGCGGGGCGGCAACGACTCCAGCGATGAGGAGCGCGGTACTGCAAGGGGAACTCCGGTACAGGGAACTCAAAGCGGAGTACGACGAGGAACGGGAGGACGAACGTCGTAAGGCCGAGGAGGCGGAGATCGCAAGCAACGGCGCTTCGCGTGCCCCAACCGAGCCTCAAGTCTCCACGGCTAGGTCCGTACGCGGCGACTGAGTCAGACCACACTCGCTAGTCCCGTACCTGCCTAAGGAGTGCATTGGCGACTTGTCGCCTTGGTGGCGCTAGTGGACGCCTCGACTCAACTGCTGGCGGACGCGCTCGGAGTCGTGCGCGGACCACAGGTTGGTAGACGAGATGTTGCGTTTGCTCCGAACTACTACCTCAAGGCCGCTGGCCCTGTCCCGGGCACCTATTTCTCAGTCGGTTTGCACAGCGGCTTTGCCTCCGAGGGACTGACTCCGATGTGGATCCGATTCAACAAGCGCACTGGCGAAGGGGTCGCGGTAAAGCGGATTCGCGAGCTGCTCGGCGATCTCCCTCGATATGGCCCGTACCTGCGACTTGATGGAGGCAACTTGTGGGTACCGATCGAGCTCGATCCGCTCTTGGCGGACGAAGCACTCGTCGCAACGTCGTCCAGCAGATGCGCGAGATTCTAATCGCAGCGCGGGCGGAGTCCGCCGGGATCGAGCCGGAATCGGTGAGCTGAGCAGCGCATCCGCGAAAGCGGCGTGGGAGTACGATAACTCCCACGCCGCTCTCCTGTTGCGATGGGTCAGCGAGTAACCCCGGCGCCGGTGTACGAGACCGGCGTCGCCACCGGCCCCGAAGCGTCAGCTCCGGGGCTCGTGGCTTTTGGGGCGCGCTGGACCGCGACGCTCGCGAACTTGAGTGAGGCGCCGACGCTGTCGGCGACGACGTCGCGGGTTTCGCGCGTGTTGCCCGTCTCCTTGTCGGTGTAGGTGCCGAAGCGGAGGTCACCGGCGACGATCACCGAGTCGCCTTTGCGGAGCGAGCTCGCCACGTGGCGGGCCTGCTGGTTGAACACGACGACGCGGTGGAACACCGTGCCGGCGTCCTCCCACCGGTTCGTCGTCTCGTTGAGGCGGCGATCGTTGACGGCGACGGTGAAGCGGGCGTACTCATTGCCCGACTCACTGGCACCGTGTTCAGGGTCACTGGTGAGGTTGCCCTCGATGGTGACCGGGATCCTGGTGGTCATTCTTCTTCCTCTCGTTCGTGAGACACGGCTGTGTCTCGACCGGCGTGGCTCTGGGTGATCCACGCGTTCCATTCCGCTTCGTCGGTGACGGCATCCCACGAGCGGGGCTTGAGTTCGAAGTGACCGCTGGAGCATCCGGCTCCCGCGTGCTGGAGCCGGGTGCGCGCGAGCGAGAGGCGTTCGTGCCATGCGATCGGCCCCACCCCGCTGTCGCTCGGATCGAACGATGCGACATGGGCGACGTGGAGCGCCGAGAGCTCCTCGACGAGCGCGCCGTGCTTCCACCAGCACGCCGGAACGACGCTGACCGCCACGTTGTAGCGCACCGTGAACCACTCGACCCATTCGCGCAACGCCGTCCACTCCGCGCTCGCGTCCTCCGG
>NZ_RRYE01000399.1 GCF_004010105.1 Microbacterium sp. CPCC 204701 | reverse complement strand
CGCCGCGCACGCCCGCGCGGCTCGGGCGCCTGGCGGCGCACCGGTCCGAGACGCTCGAGTTCGGCGACGCGACGGATGCCGCCGCCGCGGCATCGGTCGCCGTCGAGGCCGCGCGACAGCAGCTGAAGAAAGCGGGCTACCGCGTCGAGCGCTACGACACGCGCACGGCCCTGTCGGTCTCGGGCGAGCGCGGCTACCTGCGCGAGACGGGCAACCTCGTCTTCCACGCGTCGCTGGTCGGCGTGCTGCTCGCGGTCGGCATCGGCGGCGGCCTGACCTACACCGGGCAGACGGTGATCATCGAGGGCCGCACGTGGGTCAACACGCTGCTCGACTACACGTCGTTCAACCCGGGTCGCTTCGTCGACGAGGAGACCGCGCTCGCACCGTACTCGCTCACGCTCGACCGGTTCGACGTGACCTATCAGCCGCTCGGCAGCCAGGGACAGGGGCAGGCCGGCGACTTCGTCGCGAACCTCACGACCCGGCTCGCCGGTGACGAGCCCGTCACCGGTGAGGTGCGTGTCAACCAGCCGCTCGAGATGGCGGGCGACCGCATCTATCTCATGGGCAACGGGTACGCGCCCACGCTGACCGTTCGCGATCCGGACGGCGAGGTCGTGTTCTCGGAGTCCGTGCCGTTCCTGCCACAGGACACCAACATGACCTCGCTCGGCGTGGTCAAGGTGCCCGACGGCCTCGACGAGCAGGTGGGCCTCGTCGGCTTCTTCTACCCGACGCAGGTGATGCGCGAGGACGGCGCCTTCGCGTCGGCGTACCCGGCGCTGACGAACCCGGTCGTCACGCTCGATGTGTACGAGGGCGACCTCGGCATCGACGGCGGCGTGCCGCGCTCGGTGTACACGCTCGACACGAGCGAGATGGAAAAGCTCACCGGCCGCGGAACCGACGTCGAATCGATCGAGCTCGCGCCCGGCGAGACGGCCGAGCTGCCCGGCGGCCGCGGCACCGTCACCTTCGAGAACGCGGCGCCGGACGGCGCAGACGGGTACGACGGATCTGTGAAGCGGTACGTCTCGCTGTCGGTCCACCGGGATGCCGCAGCCACGTGGGTGCTGCTGTTCGCGGTTCTTGCGACCGCGGGGCTGCTCGCCGGGCTGTTCGTCCCGCGCCGTCGCCTGTGGGTCAAGGCGACGACCCGGGGTCACGCCGTCGAGCTCGAGTACGCCGGGCTCGCGCGCGGCGAGGATCCTGTGCTCGAGGCCGCCGTCGAGCAGTTCGCCGAGCGCCACCTCGCGTCGCTCGCCCACCGGCCGGCGACGAGCGAAGAGGCCTCGCCCGGGGCCGGATCCCGCCCCGACGTAGACTGAGAGCCATGCCCGAAGCATCCGTGTTCCGCACTGCGGTCGCCGAGCCGCAGGTCGTCGGCCTCGAGTCCATCTCGGTGCTGCTGGTCTGGACCGCCATCGCGATTTACGCGCTCGCGTTCGCGGCGTACGCCGTGGACCTCGCTCGCCGGGGCGCGGCGGCGGTGGACGCGAAGGATGCCGCGACCCGGCGCGCTCGCGAACTCGTCGGCGCCGGCGTCGGATACGCCGGCTCGGTCGACGCGGTGCGGGCGCAGGAAGACGCGTCCGACGCCGCGCTGCACGCCCCGATCGGACACCGCGAGCGGTTCGTGTGGGCGCGCATCGGCACGTCGCTGACGGTGCTGGCGTTCCTCTTCCACCTCGGCGCGGACGTGACGCGCGGCATCGCCGCGGGGCGTGTGCCGTGGTCGAACATGTATGAGTTCGCCCTCACCGGCACCCTCCTCATCGTCGCGGTGTACCTTGCCGTGCTTCTCCGCTACGACCTGCGTTTTCTCGGCACATTCATCACGGGGCTCGTGGCCGTGCTGCTGGGCGGCACCGCGATCTGGTTCTACACCGAGATCGTGCCCCTCATGGACCCGCTCAAGTCGGTGTGGCTCGTCATCCACGTCTTCGTCGCCTCGCTCGCGACGGCCCTGTTCGCGCTCGCCTTCGGGCTGTCGGTGCTGCAGCTCATGCAGGCGCGGCGTGAGCGGAGGATCGCCGGTGCGACCGATCTCGCCGACGGGGGCGCCGAGGCCGGGCCGAGGTTTTTGCGCACGCTGCCGAGCGCCGACGCACTCGAGTCCCTCGCCTACCGCTTCGCCATCATCGGCTTCATCTTCTGGACTTTCACCCTCATCGCCGGATCCATCTGGGCGAACGACGCGTGGGGCCGGTACTGGGGCTTCGACACGAAGGAAGTCTGGACCTTCGTCATCTGGGTGCTCTACGCCGGGTACATCCACGCCCGCGCGACGCGCGGCTGGCGCGGTGCCCGATCGGCGTGGCTCTCGATCATCGGGTTCACCGCGGTCATCTTCAACTTCACGATCGTCAACATGTTCTTCAAGGGCCTTCACGCCTACTCCGGACTGAGCTGAGCCGGCGCCCGTCAGAGCGTGTCAGCGCGCGTCGCCCGCCGGCTCGAGCACGACGATCGGGGTCCCGCGCGAGCGCCGCGCCGCGTTGGCGTCGAGGTCGTCGCCGCCCTGGAGCGTGCGGTACACGCTCCACAGTCGCTCGCGCTCGCTGCCCTCGGCCTCGCGGGCACGCACGCGGCGGCGGCCCC
>NZ_RRYE01000398.1 GCF_004010105.1 Microbacterium sp. CPCC 204701 | reverse complement strand
TCGCCGCGCGCGCCCGCATTCCTCCGGACGCTCCGGGCGCTCCGTCCCATCGCCGGAGCGCTGTGCGAGCCAGCTCCCACACCCGGGCATCCCGCGGCGCGGGCGTGAGCAGCGCGCTCGCGACGGCGTGGGCGACGAAGGCCGCGCTGTCGTCGGCCGGAGCGCCCCGCCCCACGGTGTCGACGTCGATGACTCCGCTCAGCCGCCCGTCGGGGTCGAGGAACAACTGGCCGAAGTGAAGATCTCCGTGCACGACGCCCTCGTCCGGCCCGTCGTTCCACGCCGCGCGGATCCGCGCCTCGAGCTCGGCGAAGCCGGCGTCGTAGCCGCGCAGTCGCGCGGCGTACCACTCGAGCCGGCGACCGATGCCGGTGCGCGCCTGATGCGCGAGCGGTGCCGACGCGATCCGCCGGCGCAGTGCATCGACCTCGTCCAGCAGTGCATCCGGCTCCCAGACAGCGTCGGCGACCGCCGTGCCGGCGGCGTCGGAGAGAACGAGGAGGCCGTCGGCCGACCACCCGTGGATGGGAGGGATCGGCACGCCGTGTGCGAGGAGCACGCGGTGGATATCGACGATGCGCTCCACACGCGCCGGCGGCAGAACCTTGATCCACGCCGTCCCTTTGCTCGTGGCCACACGTACGACCGCACGCCGGCCGGGGCGGTACGCCACGAATGCAGGCGGTCCATCCTGCGTCAGCCCGAGGCGCGCCAGCAGCGTCCCTGCCGCCTCGGCGAACGCGACGGGCGCGAGAGCGGGAAGGTGGGGGTCGGCGGGGTGGAGCCAGACGCGCGCCTCCGGCTCATCCGGCGACCCGGCGAGCAGTCCGGTCTCGCGGTCCACAGGACGCCCGGAGGTGTCGACGAAGTAGGTCAGCGGCACCGCGTCATCGACGACCACATCGAATCCCGCGATGGAGCCGGCACCCAACGGCTCCCGGCTGAGAAGCCGGAGGCCGGCGCGCGGAGAGAGTTCGAGCGCCTCCCGCAGCAGATCGGCTTCGGGGACCGTCGTGGGCGATTCCATCCTCCGATCCCAGCACGACAGCGGCCGTCGCGGCATGAGACCTCTCTTAGGCATCGCGGCGCGGCATCCGCTCGCAGGAATACTTGAGGGGTGGACGGGCCCGCGCGCACGACGAGACGGTGGATGCCGGCGCTCTCGGTGCGCACGCAGCTGATCGCCGTGATCACCGTGGTCGCCGCGGTCGGCATGCTCGCCGTCGGGTTCGCGGTGTACGTCGAGGAGCGCGACCGGATCCTTCGGCAGGTCGACAGCCTGCTGGAGGCGAACCTCGAGTCCGCGTCGTACCTGGTCGAGCAGGGGGACGCCGACACCGGCGCGTGGAACAGCGCGGATCAGGCTCTCGCGACCGTCGTGCAGCGAGCCGCGCCCGACGACAACACCGGCACGGTCGGCGTCATCGCCGGCGAGCCCGCGCTGGTGCCTGGGGTTCCCCTCGACGTCGATCTGCTCGGCCCGGAGGGCTTCGTGCCCCACGTCGTCGACCAGACCGCGGACGGGGACCCCGTCATCGGCACGTACGCCGAGGAGGGCGTGGTGTGGCGCTACCTGGGCGCTCCCGTCGTCGTGGGCGGCGCCGACGACGACGACGCCCTGTTCGTGATCGCGTACGACATCGACGCGGAGCTGGCCGAGATCGACAACGCCGCCCGGGTGTGGGCGATTGCGTCCGCCGTGACGCTGGTCGTGCTGGCCGCGGCGGCGGCGCTGGTGACGACGCGTCTGCTGCGTCCGCTGCGCCAGATGCGCGAGACTGCGGAGCGGGTGTCGGACCAGTCGCTGTCGGAACGGCTCCCGGTCGTCGGTCGCGACGACGTCTCGGAGCTCGCCGCCACGATGAACGACATGCTGGACCGCCTGAACGAGGCGCTCGAATCGCAGCGGCGCCTGCTCAGCGATGTCGGCCACGAGCTCAAGACCCCCATCACGATCGTGAGCGGGTATCTCGAGGTCATCGATCCGGAGGATCCGCACGACGTGCGCGAGACACGTGACCTCGCCGTGGACGAGCTCGAGCGCATGGCCAGACTCGTGCAGGATCTCGCCTCGGCGGCGGCACTGCATGGGCCCGCGCCGGTCAAGCCCGTCGCCACCGACGCGGCCGACCTGGTCCGTCAGATCGCCCGGAAGGCGGCAGGCATCGACGGCGCCACGGTCGAGACGGGGCGGATCGCCGAGGTCGTGACGGCCCTCGACCCCAGCCGTTTCACGCAGGCCGTGTTGCAGCTGGCGCAGAACGCGGTGACCCACGGCGGCGGACGGATGGTGATCTCGAGCGTCATCGCGAGCGACGCGCTCGAGATCTCCGTGCGGGACTTCGGCCCCGGCGTCCCCGACGGCAGCAAGCTGCAGGTCTTCGACCGCTTCGCGCGAGGCGACGCCGGAGAAGAGAGCGGAGGCAGCGGCCTCGGCTTGAACATCGTCCAGGTGATCGCGCGCGCCCACGGCGGATCGGCGCGCGTCGACGACGCGCCGGGCGGAGGCGCCCGCTTCACGGTGTCGCTCCCGCTCACGCAGGCGCCCGTGGTGCCGCCCGGGCTGGTCGTGCCGCCGCGACCGCCGATGCCGATCGTCGACCT
>NZ_RRYE01000397.1 GCF_004010105.1 Microbacterium sp. CPCC 204701 | reverse complement strand
CAACCGACCCCGCGCCCCGCACGGCCATCCCCGACCGCGCCGGCATCGAGGTCGGCGATCGCCGCCAGGTGCACTCCGCTCGGCTGGACGACCGCTACGCCATCCTCGGCGCCGCGGCCGGCGCCCTCGCGCTCGCGGCGCTGCTCTTCGGCTGGATCGCGCCGCTCAGCGGCATCGTCGGGTTCATCGCCGTCGCATTCCTCGCCTTCCTCGTGTTCTACGCGCTGCTGGTCAGCATCACCGGCGACTGGCGCGAAGTCGTAGACCGCCTGATGACCGTGGTGCTCGCGAGCGCCGGCGTCATCCTCTTCGGCGCCCTGCTGTTCGTCGTCATGTTCACGCTCGTGCGCGGCTGGCCGGCGCTGATGAACATCAACTTCTTCTTCCAGGACATGGAGTTCGCAGGCCCCTTGGACGGCCTCGACGTCGGCGGCATCGCGAACGCGATCGTGGGAACGCTGATCCAGATCGGCATCGCGCTGGCGATCTCGATGCCGCTCGGCATCGTGACGGCGCTGTTCCTCAACGAGATAGGCGGCCGGTTCGCACGGTTCGTCCGCACGATCGTCGACGCCATGACCGCGCTGCCCTCGATCGTGGCCGGCCTGTTCATCTACTCCGCCTTCATCCTGGTGTTCACGAACCAGCGGTCCGGCTTCGCGGCCGCTCTCGCGATCACCGTGATGATGCTGCCGATCATCATCCGGGCATCGGATGTCGTGCTGCGCCTCGTGCCCGGCAACCTCCGCGAGGCCTCGTACGCGCTGGGGGCGTCTCGCTGGCGCACGGTGTGGCATGTCGTGCTGCCCACGGCGCGGTCGGGACTCGTGACCGCCGTGATCCTCGGCACCGCCCGCGGCATCGGCGAGACTTCGCCCGTGCTGCTCACCTCGGGCATCACGAGCGTCATGAACACGAACCCCTTCGACGGTCCGATGATCTCGCTGCCGCTGCAGGTCTTCACCTTCGTGGGCTCGCCCGAGCCCAACTTCATCGCGCGCGGCTTCGGCACCGCCGCCGTGCTGATGCTACTCGTGCTGACCCTGTTCGCGATCGCCCGGGTGCTCGGCGGTCGTGGTGCGGGCGAGCTGTCACCGCGCCGGCGCCGGGCCGCATTGGCCCGCTCGCGTCGAGACCTCGCCCGATTCGACGACGCCGATGACGCCCGCCCGATCGAGACGTCGGAGTACGCCGGCCTCGGCGACCAGCGGGACCCCCGCTCCGCCCGTCCCCTGGAGGAATCGAAATGACCCGGCTGAACCGCCGCCGCGTGAGCCTGATCGCGGCCTTCAGCGCCCTGCTCGTCGTCGTCGGCATCGCGCTGCCCGCGCACGCCGCGACGTACGAGCCCATCACCGGAACCGGCTCGACCTGGTCGCAGAACGCGCTCGACCAGTGGCGCCGCAATGTGGCGCAGAACTACGGCATGACCGTGAACTACTCCGGCGTCGGATCGACGGCCGGCCGGCGCGACTACATCAACAGCAGCGTCGACTTCGCGGTCAGCGAGATCCCGTTCCAGCAGCAGCCCGAGGACGGCTCGACTGCCGAGATTCCGCCGCGCGGGTACGCGTACATGCCCATCGTCGCCGGTGGCACGGCCTTCATGTATCACCTGAACATCGGCGGCAAGCGCGTCACCAACCTGCGGCTGTCGGGTGCGGTGATCACCAAGATCTTCACCGGCGCGATCACGAATTGGAACCACCCCGAGATCAAAGCCGACAACCCAGGTCTCGCGATGCCCGACAAGGCCATCGTGCCGATCGTGCGCTCCGACGGCTCGGGCACGTCGGCGCAGTTCTCGCTGTGGATGGCGAGCCAGCACGGCGACCTCTGGACGCACGGCATGAAGTCGCAGTTCCCCACGCCCGCGAACGGCAAGGCGCAGAAGGGTTCCGACGGCGTTTCGGGATACGTCGCGCAGGGGTACGGCGAGGGGTCGGTCACCTACGTCGAGTACTCCTACGCGATGAAGGCTGGGTTCCCGGTGGCGAAGGTGCTCAACCGCGCCGACTACTACGTCGAGCCCACCGCCGACTCGGTGGCCGTCGCGCTGCTGAAGGCCCAGATCAACGCCGACCTCACCCAGAACCTCAGCAACGTGTATGCCGACGCCGACCCGCGCACGTATCCGCTCTCAAGCTATTCGTACATGATCGTGCCGACGCAGGTCGGCGGCACATTCACCGAGAAGAAGGGCTCCACACTGGGCACGTTCGCCAGCTACATGCTGTGCGAGGGCCAGCAGCAGGCGGAAGACCTCGGCTACTCGCCGCTGCCGATGAACCTGGTGCTCGCGGGCTTCGAGCAGATCCGCCGCATTCCCGGCGCCGGCGCCTCGAACGTCGACCCCAACTCATGCAACAACCCGACGTTCAAGCCCGGCGACTCGCCGAACAACAACCAGCTCGCGCTGACGGCGCCGCAGCCCGCGGACTGCGACAAGCGCGGCCCCAACCAATGCACGACCGGCACGGCGGGCGCCAAGCAGGACACGCCGACCACCGGAACCGGAGGAGGCGGCGGCGCAGCCGGCGCGGCGGGAGGGGGCGATACGACGGGCTCGGCTGCCGGCGGCGGTGACGCGGCGGCGGCCGGGGGCGA
>NZ_RRYE01000396.1 GCF_004010105.1 Microbacterium sp. CPCC 204701 | reverse complement strand
CGCCGGACGCGTCGGTCCGGCCATCGGCGCCGCGCTCGCCGGGGCAGGGCATGCCCTGGTCGGCATCACCGCGGGCTCGGACCCTGACCGCGTCGAGGCGATCCTTCCCGATGCGCCGGTGCTCGACGTGACGGAGGTCGTGCGGCGCAGCGAGCTCGTGATCCTGGCCGTGCCGCACGACCAGCTCGAGGGCCTCGTCGCGGGGCTGGCCGAGGTCGGCGCGTGGCAGCCCGGGCAGCTCGTGCTGCACACCGACGCGTCGTTCGGAGCCGGCGTCTTGGCGCCCGCGGTGGCGAAGGGCGCGATTCCGCTTGCGGTGCACCCCGCGATCACATTCACGGGCACGTCGATGGACGTGCGCGCGCTCCAGAACGCCTACGCGGCGGTGACGGCGCCGGGGCCCGTGCTGCCGATCGCGCAGGCCCTCGCGGTCGAGCTGGGCTGCGAGCCCGTGGTGGTCGACGAGGCCGCGCGCCCCGCCTACGCCGAGGCCATCGCGACGGCCCGGGAGTTCTCCCATTCCATCGTGCGCCAGGCGGCGGCCCTGCTGACCGAGGCCGGAGTGCCGCACCCGGGCGCGTACCTGTCGGCTCTCGTGCACACCGCGATCGACCAGGCGCTCACCGAGGCGGGCCCCGAGCCGGGCATCGACCCCACCGCTGCGATCCGAGGATGATCTCCACCGCAGTCCAGTCGCGGGCCACCGGTTCACCGACGACGCCGAGGTGTACGTCGGCTGAAGGTGCGGCATCCGTGGTCGAGAGCGAGGAGGCGGCCGTCGATAGACTTGGGGGTCCGCCTTCCGAGGAGCCCACGCCATGACCGATACGACCGCGCCCGCTGACGAGGCCGCCGAGCCGACCGATCCCTCGGACGCTGAGCTCGTCGACGCGTTCGAGCAGAAGGCCGTTCGGCTGGCCAAGCGCGAGCGGCTGATCGCCGAGCGGACGGATGCCGCGGGCGGCGCCTACCCCGTGAGCCTCCCCATCACCGACACGATCCCGGCGCTGCGCGAGCGCTACGGCGACCTCGAGGCGGGCGCAGAGACCGGCGTCACCGCCGCCGTCGCGGGTCGGATCGTCTTCAGCCGCAACACCGGCAAGCTGTGCTTCGCGACGCTCCAGGCGGGCGACGGAAGCCGCATTCAGGCGATGGTGTCGCTCGGATCGGTGGGCGAGGAGTCGCTGCAGGAGTGGAAGGAACTCGTCGATCTCGGCGATCACGTGTTCGTGTCGGGCGAGGTGATCTCGAGCCGCCGCGGCGAGCTGTCGATCATGGTCGCCGAGTGGCGCATCGCGTCGAAGGCGGTGCTGCCGTTGCCGAACCTGTACACCGAGCTCAGTGAAGAGAGCCGTGTGCGCAGCCGGTTCCTCGACCTGATCGTGCGCGACCGCGCACGCGAGACCGTCGTCGCTCGCGCCCAGGTGAACGCGAGCCTGCGCGCGACGTTCGCGTCGCACGGCTTCATCGAGGTCGAGACCCCGATGCTGCAGGTGCAGCACGGCGGGGCATCCGCTCGCCCGTTCATCACGCACGCGAACGCCTTCGACGTCGATCTCTACCTGCGCATCGCGCCCGAGCTCTTCCTCAAGCGCGCCGTCGTCGGCGGCATCGACCGGGTGTTCGAGATCAACCGCAACTTCCGCAACGAGGGCGCCGACTCGACGCACAGTCCCGAGTTCGCGATGCTCGAGGCCTACCAGGCCTACAGCGACTACCACGGCATCGCCGACCTCACGCAGGAGCTCATCCAGAACGCCGCCCGCGCGGTCGCGGGCTCGACGACCGTGACGTGGGCCGACGGCACCGAGTACGACCTCGGGGGCGAGTGGGAACGTCTCTCGATGTACGAGTCGCTCTCACAGGCGGCCGGACGCGAGATCACACCCGAGACGCCGCTCGGCGAACTGCGCGCGCTCGCCGCGGCCGAGGGCGTCGACGAGCCGCCGCACGTCATCCACGGCAAGCTCGTCGAGGAGCTGTGGGAGCACTTCGTGAAGTCGCAGCTCACGCGCCCGACATTCGTCATGGACTTTCCCCTCGACACCAGCCCGCTCGTGCGCGAGCACCGATCGATCCGGGGCGTCGTCGAGAAGTGGGACCTGTACGTGCGCGGCTTCGAGCTCGCCACCGGATACTCCGAGCTGGTCGACCCCGTGATCCAGCGCGAGCGCTTCGTGGAGCAGGCGAAGCTCGCCGCGCGCGGAGACCTCGAGGCGATGCGGATCGACGAGGAGTTCCTGCGCGCCCTCGAGCACGGCATGCCGCCGACGGGCGGCATGGGTATGGGAATCGACCGCCTGCTCATGGCGATCACGGGGCTCGGCATCCGCGAGACGATCCTGTTCCCCTTGGTCAAGTAGTCACCGCACCTCCGCCCGCTGGAACGCCCAGTCGGGCAGGTGGCCCGCCCGTGCGAACGACAGCACGATCTCGGACAGCCCGTGCTCGGGCTCGATCTCGCACGCCTGTGACGCGTAGACGTCGGCGTGCGTCGAGCGGCCCAGCGCCCACGACAGCCACGCGCACATCGCGAGCGGCCCCGGGCGCGACGCTCGCGGAGCGACCGCGGCCACGCGTCTGACGAGCCGCAGCGCGGTCGCCAGGCGCTCGGGGTCGGGCCGGTC
>NZ_RRYE01000395.1 GCF_004010105.1 Microbacterium sp. CPCC 204701 | reverse complement strand
GGCGCCCGACTCCGACCGCGCCGATGAGCCCGACGCGCTCGCCGACCTCGCCGAGGCCCGAGGCGTGCCCGTGACGGTGCACGACGCCCTCGCGGATGCCGTTGCCGCGGCGCGAGCGTGGGCTGCGGCATCCGATCGACGCGCCGTGGTCATCGCCGGCTCCGTCGTGCTCGCGGGCGAGGCGCTCGTGCTCTCGGCCGCCGAGGAGTGGAAGAGCGGATGGCGATCGTGACCGGGCCTGCCGCTCCGCGTGCCCGTCGCCCGCGCGGCGCCGCGGAGTCCCTCGCGACGATCGTGCTCGGCTTCGAATCCCTCGTCGCCTTCCTCGGCGGCCTCGTGGTGTACGGCCTGAAGGCGCTGCCCGAGCCGATCGCGCCCTGGTGGGGGATCGTCGCGGGCGTGGTCGTCGCGGTGCTGATGATCGTGACCACGCGATTCACGCGCTACCCGTGGGGCATCGCGGTCGGCTGGGGACTGCAGGCCGTCGTGGCGCTGGGCGCCCTGCTGGTGCCGGCGTTCGCGCTCGTCGCCCTCATTTTCGGCGGCATGTACGCGTATGCGACCATCAAGGGGGCCGCGATCGACCGTCGCAATGCGCAGCTCGCGGCCGATCCCCCCGAACCTGCCTGAACCGGCGAACGGAGAATCTGCATGGCCACCGAAGAAACCCTCGTCCTCGTCAAGCCCGATGGCGTCGCCCGCGGGCTGACTGGCGCGATCCTCGCCCGCATCGAGGCGAAGGGCTACGCGCTCGTCGACATCCGCCTCGTCGAGCCCGACCGCGACACGCTCGAGCGTCACTACGCCGAGCACGAGGGCAAGCCGTTCTACGAGCCGCTGCTGGAGTTCATGATGTCGGGCCCGTCTGTCGCGATCCGCCTCGCGGGCAACCGCGTCATCGAGGGCTTCCGTTCGCTCGCGGGCACCACCGACCCGACGACCGCGGCGCCCGGCACCATCCGCGGCGACTACGGCCGGGACTGGGGTCTGAAGGTGCAGCAGAACCTGGTGCACGGGTCGGACAGCCAGGAGTCGGCCGGGCGCGAGCTCGAGATCTGGTTCGGCTGAGCGAGCGCGTCGCCGCGAACCGCCGCGTGGCCGTGGTGGTCAGAACACGCGTCCGAGAACGTCGAGCTGGATCTGCGCGAGGATGCCGATCACGGCATAGCTGAGGATCGCGAGGAGCGGAACCCAGCTCATGAGTCGGTCGGCCACCCGCCGCACCGGCGCGGGCGCGGGGAGCAGCCCGCTGCGCACGACGTGAAGCGTCACCGCGTAGAACGCGGGGATCGTGACCACCCACGTCACCATGCACCACGGGCACAGCGTGCCGAGCACGAAGATGCTCTGCGAGATGAGCCAGCATACGAATCCGAATGCGAAGAGCATGCCCCCTGCGAACAGGAGCCAGAACCAGCGGGCGAAGCGGGCGCGCGCGAGGATCGCCACGCCGACGACGATCGGGGCCACCCAGCCGGTGAGGCCGAGGATCGGATTCGGGAATCCCCACACGCTGCCCTGCCACGAGTCCAGGTTCGCGCTGCACTGGACGAGCGGGCTGAAGTCGCACGACGCGATCGCATCGGGGTCGGCCAGCGCCTCGAGCTTCTCCAGGGTGAGCGAGAACGCCGCCCACCAGCCGATGATGCCGGCGATGACGAGCCACACGGCGAGGGCCACGGGGCGGGTGTGCGTCTGGTGCTCGGGCATGCCTCGGATTATGGCATCCGACGGCTGAGGGGATGCCTCGCCCGGCGCGCGCCACGGCGTCGCAGCTCGACGCGCCGACGTGCCCGCGCGTCGTGAATGGGCATTCGGGGCAGGGAAGTGCGATAATGGGGGTTGATGACGCGCGGCCGCGCCGCGACGGTCATCACCGAAGACTTCAGGGCGACGAGCGCCCGTGACAGCGCAGACATCCGCTGAGAGCAGGATGGCGCTGCAGACCGAGTGAGTTCGCGGCACCGCAGGTGCGGCGCCGCACGAGATTTCGCCGGGCGACGCGCGGTGTCGCTCCGGCAGGGAGTACGCCAGTGATGGCAGATGGAAACGATGCAGAATTCGACCCGCAGACTGAACCGGAGGCTCCGCTAGCATCCGACCCGGCTGATTCCGCCGAACGGACAGGAGCGCACCAGGGCGTCGACGTCGCGGAGGCGCAGGCGATCGAGTTGGACGATTCGGTTTCGTCGGTCGAGACCACCGAGTCGGACGCGCCAGCGCCGTCGGCGCCCGAGGACGACAGCGCCGACGCCGCGGGAGCGACCGAGTCGGCGCAGGCGACGGATGACGAGGCGGCGGACTCCGGCGACACGGAGGTGTCCGCCGGGCCGGCCGAGCCCGCGGGATCCGGCGACGAGTCCGCCGAAACCTTCGATGACTCGTCAGCGGACGCAGCCGACACTCCGGCCGGGTTCTCGCAGCCGGCTGCCGCCGAGGACGCCGCGGCCGCGGATGAGTACGCCCCGGACTCTGGGCCCGTGACCGCCGTGAGCCTCGGTCTGCTGCCCGAGGTGTTCGTTTCGGCCGTGTCGACGCAGCTGCACTTCTACGCCCCCGACATCCCACCGGTTCCCGAGCCGGAGCGGCCCGAGCGCGAGCCCGAGGCGGAGCCGGCGCCGGCGGCGGCATCGCGCCGTC
>NZ_RRYE01000394.1 GCF_004010105.1 Microbacterium sp. CPCC 204701 | reverse complement strand
CCGGCAGAGCCCACGCCATCCGCTTCAAGCGCGGCACGAAGCTTCCGTGCCACGGGGGGTTCGATGGTGGACGAGGGGCTCTTGACGTACTCGCCAAGCTCCTTCAGCTTCTCAAGCGCGACCTTGCTGTCGACGCCGAGCTCGGAAGCGATCTCGTGCACGCGTGGTTTGGCAGCCACAAATTCTCCTGTCTGGGTCCACCCAGACAGGGCAGACCGTTAGTCGCGGACGGGTCTCATTTCGAGCCGTTCACTTTGTTTCCATAGCCATTCAGCCGTTTCTCGATGGTCTGCGTGTCAAGCGGGCCTGACACACGCAATGCCCGCACGAAGGCGCGGCGCCGGATCGCGGTGTCCACGCACTCGGTCGTCTCGTGGACCCACGCGCCTCTCCCGGGCATCGACGCAGGCTCGTCGGGGACGAGGACGGAATCGATGGCGACCACTCGGAGAAGAGAGGACCGGGGTGCACGCGTGCGGCATCCGACGCACGTTCGTACGGCTACCATTCTATACCCCGGGGCGATATGCCCCGGACCCCTTCTTCTACACGTCCCGCCTGAAGCGCCGTCGACCGGTCAACCCTCTTCGAGGATCGAATCGGGCTGGATGTCGATCTTCGCGCCGGTGAGCTTGGCGGCCAGGCGCGCGTTCTGCCCTTCCTTGCCGATCGCCAGCGACAGCTGGTAGTCGGGCACGAGCGCGCGCACGGCCTTGTTCGAGGCATCCAGCACGAAGCTGGACGTCACCTTCGCCGGAGACAGCGCGTTCGCGACGAACTTCGCGAGCTCCGGGTCGTAGTCGACGATGTCGATCTTCTCGCCGCCGAGCTCCTCGGTCACCGCGCGCACGCGCCGGCCGAGCTCGCCGATGCACGCGCCCTTCGCGTTGATCGATGGGTCGTTGGCCGTCACGGCGATCTTGGTTCGGTGTCCGGCCTCGCGGGCGAGCGACACGATCTCGACGAGCCCCGCCGGGATCTCGGGCACCTCGAGCGCGAACAGCTTGCGCACGAGCCCGGGGTGGGTGCGCGAGACCGTGATCGACGGACCCTTGGCGCCCTTCGAGACCGATGTGACGTACACGCGCAGACGCGATCCGTGCGCGTACTCCTCGCCGGGGACCTGCTCCTCGGGAGGCAGGATCGCCTCCACCGAGCCGAGGTCGACGTGCACCATGCGCGGGTTCGGGCCCTGCTGCACGACGCCCGCGACGATGTCGCCCTCCTTGCCGCGGAACTCGCCCAGCACGGCGTCGTCGGCGATGTCGCGCAGGCGCTGGCTGATGACCTGCTTGGCCGCGAACGCCGCGATGCGGCCGAAGTCGTCGGGAGTCGACTCCTCCTCGCCGATGACGGCGCCCTCCTCGTCGAGCACGGGGGTGTAGATCGCGACGTGACCGGTCTTCTCGTCGAGGGCCGCTCGAGCGCCCTCCGTCAGTTCGCCGTCGTTCGTCGTCTTCGCATACGCCGTCAGGATGGCCTGCTCGATGATCCGCACGAGTTCGTCGAAGGGAATCTCCTTCTCGCGCGAAACAGTTCGCAGCAGTCCGAGATCGATGTCCACAGTGGCCTCCGTATTCAGCTCTCACCGGCACGTCGCCGCGCGCCGGAACCCTACAACGTTACCCGATGCCGGACCGGCCCGACCTGGGAGACCCCTGTCGCGCTCAGCGCCCGCAGTCGTCGACGCGCGTCTGGACGGACTGCAGCCGCTCATCGGTCCATCTGACGAGCACCGGGAGGAACCTCGACCGCGGCAGGAGGACGCGCAAGTGGTCGTATCCGCGGTATTGGAGGTACCGCACCTGCTCGCCCTGTGCGCACAGCCGGTCGACGTACTCCTGCTGCAGATGCGCGGGGATGACCTCGTCCTGGTCTCCCCACGCGATGAGCAGCGGGTGCTCCCACGGGCCCGACGGCACGTTGTCGGCGAGCCGTCGGCCGAGCGCGCCCGCGGTGAGATCGCCGACGTACAGCGGCCGGTCCTCGGCGACGCCGAGCGCGGTCGCGACCGACACGATCACGCCGGGCTCGGAGGGGCAGCGCTGCGTCATCTCGCGCACGATCGCCTCCGCCCCCGGCGCGATGTAGCGCGAGAGGACGACGTCGTCGTAGGTGTCGGCGTACGGCACGAGCACCCACGAGATCAGGATCGACAGCAGCACGCTCGCGTCGCCCGCCGTGAGCTCTTCGGCCAGGGCCAGGGGATCCGCCGCCGGTGCCAGCGCCGCGGTGCCGAGGATGTCGACATCCGGGGCGTAGTCGTCGGCGATCTGCGACATCCACAGCGCCGCGTGGCCACCCTGCGAGTGACCCCACGCCACGGTCCGCGCCGACAGCGTGAATCCGTCGAGCTCCTGCGCGGCGAGGATCGCATCCAGCGACGAGCGCGCCTCACCGCGGCCGATGAGATAGGGGAAGACGCCGGGTGCGCCCTGGCCCGAGTAGTCCGATGCCACCACGATCCACCCGCGGGCGATCACCTCGTCGAGGGCGGGGATGGCCCAGTGTGTCGCGGACGCGTCTCGCAGGCTGGGCGCGCACCCGCGCGCGACGCCGGTCGTGCCGTGGTTCCACGCGATCACCGGCCGGGCGCCCGGCGGGCGCTCGTCGGGCACGATCACCAGCGCGCTCGCGACCG
>NZ_RRYE01000393.1 GCF_004010105.1 Microbacterium sp. CPCC 204701 | reverse complement strand
GGCGGCGCAGGCACTGGACGCGGTCATCGAGCGCGCACGAGCGCACGGCGACGCGGCGCTGAAATGGGAGGTCGCGGTCGGCGCGGGCGTCCCGGCGTTCGCGGCCGAGCGAGGCTTCGTCGCGATGCGGCGACCCTGGGCCGCCGTCGGCACCGAAGGCGTCGACGGATACGTCCTGTGGCTGACCGCCGCCGACCACGACGAGCCGGGGTACTACGCCCAGACCACGCTGTTCACGTGCGGTGCCGTCGCTGCGCTCATCGCGTCGGAGGGGAGCGGTCCCGGCGGGTTCGACGGCGGCGCAGGCGACCGCGACCGCGAGATCGCCTTCTGGCGGAGCGCGAGCAACTACCCGGCGTGCGAACCGATCGGCCTCGCCGTCGCGCTCCACGACCGGCTCGCCGACGCTCCCGTCGAGGTGGCGCTGGATCTCGAGGGCCCCGCGCTGCTCGAGGGGCTCGAGGGCTTCGACCGGTCATTCCGCGCAGAGCTCCAGGACGACTCGCTGCGCCAGGCGATCGCCCGTGGCATCCCCGTGCGCCGGGATCGGGTCGAGGTGGCCGAGATCGCGCGGCGCGTCGCGCGCGGCGAACGCGCACTTCTGCTCATCGACGAGGCGCCCATGCACGGCGAGGTCGGGCCGCACTGGATCGTCGCCCATGCCGTCGCCGGCGACGCTGTGGTCGTCGAAGACCCCTGGATCAACGTCGAGGCCGGCGAGACCTGGGTCGACACCCACGAGCTGCCGATCCAACCCGCCGATCTCGATCTGCTCGTGCGCTGGAGCGACGACGCCTACCGCGGCGTGATCTTCGCCCGAGTGGCGTGAGGGCCGCGGTCGCGGCATCCGTCTGGTCCTTGCTCGGCTCGGGGCGGAGTCGTCGCGGCCTCGGGCTGTCGCTGAGATCAGGTGATCTGGCGAAGGCAGGATGTTCGGCGGCGCTTTCGTCCTGCGTTCGCGAGATCACCTGTTTCGGGTGACGGATGCCTCGGCGGCGGGCTTGCGGCGGGCGCCGGGTGCGGCATCCGTCTGACTCCGTCGGTGCGACGCGGTTGGTCAGACCACACGATCCGCCGAGGTAGCGTATAAGCGTCCCCGAAACGATTCGAGAGGTATTCGTCATGCGTTCCCGCAGCACCGTCGTCCTGTCCGTCCTCGCCGCTTCCGGCCTCCTGCTCGCCGGCTGCGCCTCGGGCCAGCCCGGAGCAGCGCCCGACGCCGCTCCCATCGTGAGCGTCGTGGAGTCGTCGATGACCGAGCCCGCTGCCGTGGGGGAGCGTGTGGGTGTGGACGGCACCCAGCTCGAGGTGTGGAGCGGCATCGTCCCGGACGACGCCGCCGCCGGTGCGCTCGGCGCCCCCGAAGAGGGCACGCGGTGGGTCACGGCGAACGTCGCCCAGTGGGTCTCCGTCGAGGGCCTCACCGGAGCCGACCTTGCACCCGTCCTGCGCTCCACGGCCGACGAGTCCTTCGAGGGAGTCGCCGTGCCGCAGCAGAACGTCGACGTGGTCATGAAACCCGGTCGCTCGTACACCTACGTGTGGAGCTACGCGGTTCCCGAGGCGCTCGTCGACCCCGAGGCGCTCGTGCTCTGCGTCGACACCGGTGACGAGGGCTGCAGCGTCCTCACCAAGTGACCCGCGGCGGCCACGGCCGCCTCAGCAGACGCGTTCGCGCCGTGCTCCCTCGGGGGCACGGCGCGAAGTCGTTCACGCGATGCGGACCTGATCGGTGCGCACGATGTCTTTGCCGAGGAGCATGAGCGAGACCGGCACGAGCTTGAAGCTGGCGATGCCGAGCGGGATGCCGACGATCGTGATCATCATGGCGATGCCGGTGAGGATGTGGCCGATCGCGAGCCACCAGCCGGTTGAAGATCACCCACACGCGGTGCCGAGGGACGAACCGACCCCCGACGTCGGTTTGTCGACGATCGTGCGGCCGAAGGGCCATAGCGCGTACAGGCCGATGCGGAGCGAGGCGATGCCCCACGGGATCGTGAGGATCAGGATGCACAGCACCACCCCGGCGAGCAGGTAACCGAGGAACATGCAGAGCCCCGACAGCACGAGCCAGATGATGTTGAGGAGGGTGCGTATGGATCCATCCTGCGTGCGTGCGGCCGGGAGGGCGCCGTGCGGACTCGGGCATGGGCTGAGGGATGTGCCGGGTTGAGGGATCTGCCGGGGTTGAGGGATCTGCCGGGGTTGAGGGATCTGCCGGGTTGAGGGACCAGCCGGTCTGAGGGATGTGCCGGGTTCAGGGATCAGCCGGGCCCAGAAGTCTTGCCGGGCCCAGAAGATCTGCTGGCCCAGAAGTTCTCCCGAGCTGAGGAGATGCGCCGAGCTGAGGACCGATATTGCGCCTTCGGTCCTCAGCTCGGCAACGCTCCTCACACGGGCACAGGCCACCGCCGGGCCGGTCAGTCGGTCGTTGGTGAGGTCGCGCGCCGGTCGTCGAGGGCGCGCTGCGCGCGGCGCACGATGCCCACGAGGCCCGCGACCAGCGCGATTGCCCCGAGGACGAGCACGACGTAGGCCGCCACGGCGGCGGGCGACAGCGACAGCGTCGAGTCCGCGAGCGCGGTGCGCCGGTCGGGGCTCACCGTGACCCACAGCGCGACGGCGGCGATCGCCGCGAGGACGGCGCCCCA
>NZ_RRYE01000392.1 GCF_004010105.1 Microbacterium sp. CPCC 204701 | reverse complement strand
TCGCCGCCTCCAGCGACTGGGGTGCGTCGGCCGACAGCGTCGCGCCGCTGGGCGAGCGAGTCGACCGCGCCGCGCGGGAGCTCGCCGAGGCGATCGCGCGGCGCCAGCCGGTCGAGGACGCCGACCCGTTCGATCCCGCCGATTACCTCGGTGAGGGTCGCTCGTTCGGTCATCTGCTGGGCGGGCTCGCGGGGGAGTAGGACCTCCCACAGAGAAGTCGCGCTCCGCAGGACAGCTCGCGCCGAACCGTCCTGCGGAGGCACGGCCGTCCTGCGGAGCGAACGGCGTCCTCGCGGATTCAGCCCAGGATCACGTCGGCCGGTGCGCGCAGGGGGCGCCACGCTCCCTTGCCGCGCACGGTCGCCGGAGCCAGCACATCGGCCTCCACCAGCGGGCCGAGATCGATCCCGGCGACGTGCTCGATGTCGGCGATGGGAACCTGGAACGTGCGGAAGGCGCCCAGGCGAGGAAGCGCGAGCACGCCCTCGCGCAGGTCGATCAGCTCCGACTGGTCCAGGATGAACCCGGATGCCTCGAGCCGGGGCATCCTCTCGCCATCCTCGCCGACCCACGCGACCGCCTTGAAGAACCGTCGCGGGATCTGCACGCCGCGGTACTCGGGATCGTCGGCCGCGAGGACGGGCGCGGTGAAGACGGCGATGCGTCGGCGCGTGGAGCCTGCGTACTGCAGGACGTGGTCTTCGAGTCCGAGCCAGAGCTCCTTGGACTGATTGAAGCCACTCGCCTGTGGGGCCGCGTTGGTGTAGAAGAACGTCGCCTCCGTCGCGCGTCGCGCCTCGGCAGCCTGCCCCCAGCCGGGGTCGCGCCGGCGCACGAGGTGCCCGCGGTCGAGGTCGTTGGAGGCGTACAGCTCGGGCCCCGCCTGATCCCGGTCGGGCACCCGGGGATCCAGCCGCCACGCCCCCGTCCGCGGGAGATCGTGAAGCGACGCGCCGTCGATATTGACCGCCGTGACGGCGGCGAGGCGCCGCACCGGGTCGAGCAGCACGGTGAAATGCGGGTAGGGAAGCTCGTGGATCTCGGTGTCGCCGAGCGGACGGGGGAGGGGCACCGCCACGTCGAGGAAGCGCGGGTCGTACCCGGAGTTCGTGTCGTCGGCCACGCCTCCATCCTGGCCTTCGACGGGTCCGGGCGGCCGATCGCCGCGCTGTGGGGGCGCCGGCGCCATCATTCGGCCCGTGTTCCGCGCAGCCGGCGCGCCAGGATCGCGTCGATGCCGAGGCCGATGCCGACGGCGAGCACGACCGACACGATCACCGCCACGACCGGTCCTCCGGGGAGGATCGCGGCCACCAAGGCTCCGATCAGTGCCTGGTACAGGGCCCAGGCGAACGCGGCCGATGCGGCGATCGCGAGGTAGCGCGGTGCGCCGATCCTCGTCGCCCCCGCCGTCAGGTTGACTGCCAGCCGGGCGAACGGAATGAACCGCGCGGTGAAGAGCACGAGCGCCGCCCGACGCTCCAGGCGCGCCCGCGCCCACGACAGAGCCGTGCGTACGCGCGGTGCGCGCATCCACCGCCATCGCTCGAGGCCGATCGTGCGTCCCACGAGGTAGCAGGCCGCGTCGCCGGCGACCGCTGCGACCGTCGCGACGGCGATGACGGCGGCCAGCGGTGGCCCGCCGCCCGAGACCGACAGCGCGCCGAAGGCGGTGACGGCGGCCTCACCCGGGATGACCACGAGGAACGCGTCGCCGAGCACGAGCGCGAACAGCACCGTGAGTGCCCACGGATTGCGGGCGGCCTCGGTCAGCAGCTCCTCGATCACGAGTCCTTGGTAGCCGTCTGGAGTGAACGGCGACGGAACGGGGCACGTCCGGTGACCTGCCTCGGAGCATCCGGTGAACAATTCCGTGCGGACGCGGTTCGCGTCATCCGGTGGCTCCGTGCCCCCTCACCCTGGAGTCGTGAGAGTCGCACTGCTCGCCGAATCGTTCCTGCCCCACATGAACGGCGTCACGGGGTCGGTCCTCCAGGTCCTGCGCCACCTCGAGGCGCAGGGCCATGAGACGCTCGTCATCGCACCGAAGGCCGGCGAGGTGACGGCCGATCTGCACGGCGCCCGCACCGAGCTGCTCCGGTCGGTTCCGCTCCCCTCCTACCCCGACGTGCGCGTCGTGTTCGCCCGCGCGGCGCGGCTCGCCGCGATCCTCCGGGACTTCGACCCCGACGTCGTGCACCTGGCCTCGCCGTTCGTGCTGGGCTGGCAGGGGGTGGCGGTCGCCGACGCCCTCCGCATCCCGTCGGTCGCGGTGTACCAGACCGACGTCGTCGCGTACGCCGAGAAGTACGGGATGCCGCAGGCCGCAGCCCTCGTCGGACGCCATGTCGCACGGCTCCACCGCCGCGCGACGCTCACGCTCGCGCCGTCGACGGCTTCGCTCCGCCAGCTCGAGGACCTCGGGGTGGACCGACTGCGCCGGTGGGGACGTGGTGTCGACGCCGAGCGGTTCCGACCGGAGCGCCGCAGCGAGGCCTGGCGCGCGCGCGTCGCGCCGGGCGAGACCGTCATCGGCTATGTGGGCCGGCTCGCCCCCGAGAAGCAGGTTGAGGACCTCGCGGCGCTCGCGGACATCCCCGGCACGCGCCTGGTGATCGTCGGCGACGGCCCCGCGCGCAGTGCGCTGGAGGCGGCGCTG
>NZ_RRYE01000391.1 GCF_004010105.1 Microbacterium sp. CPCC 204701 | reverse complement strand
GGGCACCGTGAGGCCCTCACCGGCTGCCGCGACCAGCACCTGCGATGCGCCCAGGGCGGCGGCATCCGTCGCCAGGCTCTCGTCGCCGATCACCAGCGCGACCGGCGTGCCTACCTGCGACGCGGCACCGATCAACTCCGCCGCCGACTTCGCCAGACCGCCGGTCGCGGTGGTGTCGAGAAGGACGAGGATCGAGTCATCTGCGAAAGTCATGTCGCCCATCTCTCACACCAGCCGGTTCTGGATCAGGAATTCGGCGAGCTTCTCGCCGGCGTCGCCCTCGTCGACGATCTTCGTGCCCGCCTGCCGCGGCGGCTTCTCGCTCAGCCCGATCACGATCGACCGCGACGCGTCCGAGTCGTGCGGGTCGATGCCCAGATCGTCCAGCGTCAGCACCTCGAACGGCTTCTTCTTCGCCGCCATGATGCCTTTGAAGTTCGGGAACCGCGCGTCCGGAAGCGCCTCGGTGATCGAGATCACCGCCGGCAGCGACGCCGACACCGTCGCCGTCGCACCGTCCGACGCGCGCACACCGCTCACCCCGGCCTCCGAGATCTCGACCGCGTTCAAGTACGTCGCCGCCGGAACGTCCAGCAGCTCGGCCACCATCACCGGCAACACGCCGCCCGATCCGTCGGTGGACTGATTGCCCGCGATCACCAGGTCGAACCCCGTCCGGCGCAGCGCCGCCGCGAGCACTTCAGCCGTCAGCCCCATGTCGGCGCCCAGCAGACCCTCGTCGGCCACCTGCACCGCCGCCGCCGCTCCCATCGCGAGGCCCTTGCGCACCGTCGCCGACGCCGACTCCGGAGTCATCGACAACACCACCACCTCGGTGCCCGCGTTCGCGTCGGCATACGACAGCGCGACCTCCAGCGACCTCTCGCCGATCTCATCGAGCACCGACTCGGACGCCCCCCGATCAGCCAGGCCCGTCTCCAGCGACAGCTTGCGATCCCCGTATGTATCCGGGACTTCCTTGACCAGGACGACGATCTTCATGACGATCTCCTCACGCTGGCCACGAGTCTAGAACGCGAGCCGGAATGTACCCAATCGGGCCCAACTTTGGCCGCGCAGCCCCCGTCGGACTGCACGCTGTGTATACATAGAGGCCGGTTCGCGGCATCCGTCGCCGTGCGATCACGGACCTGCCGGTACGGTGGGAGCGGGAGGTTCACATGGCCGCGACCAAG
The DNA here is from genome assembly GCF_004010105.1 of Microbacterium sp. CPCC 204701. Lineage (GTDB taxonomy): Bacteria > Actinomycetota > Actinomycetes > Actinomycetales > Microbacteriaceae > Microbacterium. The sequence goes on along the minus strand of NZ_RRYE01000391.1, from coordinate 1,467 downwards.
CGTCTTCCGGTCGACCCGATCGCCGAGGCGAAGCGCCAATGGATCGCTCACGGCTGGGAGTCGGCCGCCGGCGGCATGACCGCCGTCACCTCGATCATCCGCGCGCAGCAGCTCATGTTCGCGCGCATCGACGCGGCGCTGAAGCCCTTCGGACTGTCGTTCGCGCGCTACGAGCTGCTGCGGCTGCTGGGGTTCACGAGAGAGGGACGGATGCCGATGGCCAGCGCCATCGCTCGCCTGCAGGTGCATCCGACCAGCGTGACCAACACCGTCGACCGCCTCGCGCGCGACGGCCTCGTCTCTCGCGAGCCGCACCCGGGCGACGGGCGCGCGGCGATGCTCGTGCTGACCGACGCGGGGCGCGAGCTCGTGGAGCGGGCGACCTCGGCGCTGAACACCGAGGTGTTCGAGAGCCCCGGTCTGAACGAGATCGACACGACCGAGCTCGTGCGGATCATCGCGCGGCTGCGCAAGGACGCCGGCGACTTCACCGACCCAAAGCCCCAGCCCGACCCCCTCTGACCGTCCCGACCTCGTTTCGGCTCAGCGGTTCTCGAAATCCGGAGCGCGCTTCTCGCGGAACGCGGCCATGCCCTCCTTCTGATCCGCCGTGTCGAAGAGGCTCGCGAACACATGCCGCTCGAGCCGCAGCCCCTCGGCGAGGGGCGTCTCGAGCGCCGCGTCGAGCGTCGACTTCGCGGCGTACAGCGCCGGGAGGCTCTTCGACGCGACCGCGTCGGCGATCTTCGCGGCCTCGTCGAGGAGCTCGGCGGCGGGCACGACGCGCGAGACGAGTCCCGAGCGCTCCGCTTCTGCGGCATCCATCGTGCGTCCGGTGAGGATGAGGTCTGCGGCCTTGTAGTACCCCACCGCGCGGATGAGCCGCTGCGAGCCGCCCATGCCGGGGATCACGCCGAGGTTGATCTCGGGCTGCCCGAATTTCGCCGTGTCGGCGGCGAGGATCAGGTCGCACATCATCGCCAGCTCGCACCCGCCGCCGAGCGCATAGCCCGAGACCGCCGCGATCACCGGCGTCCGCACCGCGGCGAACCGCGCCCAGCCGCCGAAGTGGTCGCCCATCAGCATGTCGATGCCGCTCTTGGACTCCATCTCCTTGATGTCGGCGCCCGCGGCGAACGCGCGCTCCGAGCCGGTCAGCACGATGGCGCCGATCTCCTCGTCGGCGTCGAACGCGGATGCCGCGACCACGACCTCGTGCATCACCTGGGTGTTCAGGGCGTTGAGCACCTCCGGCCGGTTGAGGGTGATCCACCCCACCCGCCCGCGCGTCTCAGTGAGGATCGTCTCGAACTCGGTCATGTGGTCCACGGTCATGGCTCCGCTTTCGTCTAGGGGTGGTGCTGCACTCTCACCAAAACAGGACATCTGGCGAATGCAGGACGATCTGCTCCGAAATCATCCTGCCTTCGCCAGAACAGGACATTTCGCGTGCGGGCGGGCGGGCGG
>NZ_RRYE01000390.1 GCF_004010105.1 Microbacterium sp. CPCC 204701 | reverse complement strand
CGGCGCGGGCGCCGGCGCCTGTTCGCTGTCGGGGGCCACGGCATCCAGCGACTCCTGGAAGGTGCCGTCGGGGTGGACCACCAGCGGCCAGCGCGACGTCCCCTCGACGAGCGTCGCGTGCGCCGGCTCACCGGCCGAGGCGGCCAGCAGACGTATCTCCTCCACGAGGCGGTCGCGCAGCGCCCGGCTGTCGGCGGCGACGACCTCCTCCACATCGCTGCCGACGTGGAGCTGGGCGACCGTGCTCGAAAGGATGTGCACTGTCGCTTCGGGGCGTGAGTTCATCGGTTCCTCCTCCGGGAGCGGCGAGTTCGTGGGGCACGGCGACGCCTGGAGCGCGGCGGCCGGGCACGACCGGCGAGTGCGCGCGGTGACCCGTGAGAGCCCATCCGTCACGGGCGCGAACCGTCGGTCCGCGTCCGCCGTGCATGATCACGCTAGCCGACCGACCGTGCGACGTGCGCCGAGGCCAGCGGACTAGGCTCGTCGGGTGCGTCTCGTCATCGCCCGCTGCTCCGTCGACTACACCGGCCGGCTCAACGCCCATCTGCCGCTGGCGACGCGCCTGCTCGTGCACAAGGGCGACGGCAGCCTGCTCGTGCACTCCGATGGCGGATCGTACAAGCCGCTGAACTGGATGAGCCCGCCGTGCCGGCTGGACGTCGAGATCCCGGATGCCGAGTCAGCCGCCGCGGGCGTGCTCGAGCACTGGCGGGTCACGCACGCCAAGACCGGCGACGCGCTGCTGGTGCGCATCTACGAAGTGATCCACGACTCCTCGCACGAGCTCGGCGTCGACCCGGGGCTGCAGAAGGACGGGGTCGAGGCCGACCTGCAGCGCCTGCTCGCCGAGCAGGTCGACGTCCTCGGCGACGGGCTCACGCTCGTCCGCCGCGAGTTCCCGACCGCGATCGGCCCCGTCGACCTCCTCCTGCGCGACCCGGCCGGCGGCTCGATCGCCGTGGAGGTCAAGCGTCGCGGCGACATCGACGGTGTCGAGCAGCTCACGCGCTACCTCGAGCTGCTCGGTCGCGACCCCCACCTCGCTCCGGTGACCGGGGTCTTCGCCGCCCAGGAGATCAAGCCCCAGGCCAAGGTGCTGGCCGCGGACCGCGGCATCCGCTGCGTCACCCTCGACTACGAGGGCATGAAGGGGGTCGAGTCCGGGGCTCCGCGCCTGTTCTGACCCCCTGCCGCCGCCTACCCCTGGCCGCTGAGACCTCACGGTCAGGGGCGGGCGGCCGGCGCGAACTAGGCTGGGGGGCATGCCGAGCCGATCGCCATGGACCTGTGTGCTGTGGGACGTCGACGGCACGATCGTCGACGCGTCGGAGGGGATCCTGCGGCGTCTGACGATCGCGCTCGAGCACTTCGGCAAGCGGCCGCCGACGCGCGCCGAGCTCGTGCACTGGATCGGCCCGCCCATGTACGAGTCGTTCCAGACGAACGTCGGCATGACTCCGGCGGAGGCGACCGAAGCAGTCACGTTCTACCGCGGGCTCAACAGGATCGACGGCTACCCGACCGGCGCGGAGCTGTTTCCCGGCATGGACGAGCTGATCAGGGATGTCGCAGCGGCCGGCATCCCGCAGGCGACGGCGAGCTCCAAGCCCGAGGTGCAGGTCGTCGCGCTCATGGATCACTTCGACCTTTCGACCTCGCTGACCGCGATCGTGGGCGCCACGCCCGACGAGAGGACTCTGAGCGCCAAGTCAGACATCGTCGCTGAGGCGCTTCGCCGCCTCCAGGCGGCGGGTGCCGACATCAGCCGCCCCGTGCTGGTCGGCGACCGCCATCACGACGTCGAGGGCGGCGCCGCGCACGGGGTCCCCGTGATCTTCGTGCGCTGGGGCTTCTCGTGGCCGCATGAATCCGACGGCGCGCAGGCGGCGGTCGACGACGCCGACCAGCTGCGCGCGCTCCTGCTGCTCGACCACGCCTCCGCTCGCACCGACGCGTCCGCTCCCGCTGTCGTCACCGCCGCCGCCGACGTCACGGCATCCGCCGAGGGTGCGCATGCCTGAATTCACGGCCGCGCTCGTCGGGTGGCTGGTTCCACCCCTGATCGCGCTCGGCGTCGCGACGGTGCTGATCGCCGCGCTCCTGTGGGCTCTCCGGCGCGCCCGCCGGTCCCCGCGAGCGCGCGCCGCTGCTCAGCAGGTGCGGGCGAAGGCGGGCGCGACCCTCGTACGCCTCGACGACGAGGTCGGCGAGCTCGAGCTCGAGGTCGGGCTGTCGGGAGCGCTCTACGGCGGCGGCGCGCCCGCGTCGCTACGCCGGGCGCGCATGATCGCGCAGCACGTTCGCGACTCCTCGTTCGACGAGTACCGTGCGATCAGCGCGCCGGATGCCGCACCCGACGAGATCCGCCGCGTCGCGACCCGAATTGACCGCAAGGCCGGTGAGGCGCTCGCTCTCATCGCGTCGGCCCGGGCCGAGCACGGAGCCTGGGTGCGCGCGAACGTCTCGGCCGCGAGCCAGGTCGACGCGGCACGACGACGGCTGTCCGACCTGAGCGCGTCGATGGGCGACCCTGCGGCGCTCGTCGCGGAGCTGTCGTCGCGCTTCGACGAGGCGGAGTGGCAGGATGCCGCGCGCGCGGCGCACTCGGCGGTGGCCGAGGTCGCCGAGGCCGAGCAGCGGCTGGATGCCGCAGCCACGAAGGCAGCCG